>NZ_JBFUGE010000200.1:0-10691 GCF_056403075.1 Ideonella sp. P3_A4
ACTGGGTACCGCCAAAGACCGCGGCCATCGCCTCGATCGTCGTGCGCACGACGTTGTTGTACGGGTCTTGCTCGGTCAGGCTCCAGCCCGAGGTCTGGCAGTGGGTGCGCAGCATCAGGCTCTTCGGGTTCTTCGCGTTGAAGCCCTTCATGATCCGCGTCCACAGCAGCCGGGCCGCGCGCATCTTCGCGATCTCAAGATAGAAGTTCATCCCGATCGCCCAGAAGAAGCTCAGGCGGCCGGCGAACTCGTCCACGTCCAGGCCCTTGGCCAGCGCGGTCTTCACGTACTCCTTGCCGTCTGCCAGCGTGAACGCCAGCTCCAGCGCCTGGTTGGCACCGGCTTCCTGCATGTGATAGCCGGAGATCGAGATCGAGTTGAACTTCGGCATCTTCTGCGCCGTGTACTCGATGATGTCGCCGATGATCCGCATGCTCGGCTCGGGCGGGAAGATGTAGGTGTTGCGGACCATGAACTCCTTGAGGATGTCGTTCTGGATGGTCCCGCTCAACTTGTCTTGCGACACGCCCTGCTCTTCGGCCGCGACCACGTAGCCCGCAAGCACCGGCAGCACCGCGCCGTTCATCGTCATCGACACGCTGACCTTGTCYAGCGGAATGCTGTCGAACAGGATCTTCATGTCTTCGACCGAGTCGATCGCGACACCGGCCTTGCCGACATCACCGGTCACGCGTGGGTGGTCCGAGTCATAGCCCCGGTGGGTGGCCAGGTCGAACGCGACGCTGACACCCTGCGCGCCAGCGGCGAGCGCCTTGCGGTAGAAGCGGTTCGATTCTTCGGCGGTCGAGAAGCCGGCGTACTGGCGGATCGTCCACGGCCGAACCGAGTACATCGTGGCCTGTGGGCCGCGGATGAAAGGTTCGAAGCCGGGCAGCGTATTGGCATGCGGCAGGTTCGCCGTGTCGGCCGCGGTGTACAGCGGCTTCACGGTCAGCCCCTCGGGCGTCACCCAGTTCAGCGCGCCGACGTCGCCACCGGGCGCCGACTTGGCCGCCGCCTTTTCCCATTGGGTCAGCGTGGCGGGGGCGAACTCTTTCGAATCACTCATCGGAAACTCCTGCTTGCCACGCATGATACGTTATGCATAATTATGAATTCAAGCTTGACACCGATCTGACAATCAAACCACCCGTGCCCGAAGCCGCCACTTCGCTCGCCCCCCGCGCCCTGTACCAGCAGGTGGCCGAGCGCCTGCGCGAGCAGATCTTCAACCGCGAGCTGGAGCCCGGCAGCTGGATCGACGAGCTGAAGCTCGCGCAGGAATACGGTATCAGCCGCACGCCGATGCGCGAAGCGCTGAAGGTGCTGGCTGTCGAAGGCCTGGTGACGATGAAGATGCGGCGCGGCGCCTACGTCACCGAGATGTCAGCGGCCGACGTGCAGCAGGTCTACCGCCTGCTCGGTCTGCTGGAGGCAGACGCCGCCGCCGAGGTGGCCGAAAGCGCCAGCGACGGCGAGATCGCCGAGTTGCGCGCGCTGCACGACAAGCTCGAAAAGCAGACGCGCCACCGCGACGCGTTCTTTTCCGTCAACGAGCAGTTCCACCTTCGGCTGCTGGCGATTGCCGGCAACCGCTGGCGCAGCCAGATCGTCGGCGACCTGCGCAAGGTGATGAAGCTCAACCGCCACCACTCGCTGTTCAAGCAGGGGCGGATCGCCGAATCGCTCGCAGAACACCGGGCCGTGATGCAGGCGCTTGAAACGCGCCATCCGGACCAGGCCGCCCGCCTGATGCGCGAGCACTTCACCAACGGGCTGGCCRCCGCCACGCCGGCTGCGGCGCCGGCGCGCTGAGTCAGGCCGCCAAGGCTTCAGCTTCGGCCGGTGCCGCCTCGATCAGCGGCAGCAGCGCGTCAAGCACGCCGTCATACCAGGCCTCGCAGCCGTGGATCCAGTCGACGTTGCCGTTCTCGTCGAGATCGGTCCGGTAGTAGCGCGCTTCACCGCCGTCGAAGCCGCTCACGCCCATCAGTTCTCGGACCGAGTAGGTTTCGCAGCCCAGCTCAGCCAGCACGTGCCGCGCCAGTGATTCGTAGGCCTCGATACTCACCACGTACGGCTGCATCTTCGGGCTGCGCGACTGCATCGGCGGGTCGGTCAGCACCACGACACGGAAGCCGCGCGCGAGAACGGCTTCGATCACACGCAGCCGTTCGCGGTTGGTGCGCCGGTAGTAGGCCAGGGCCTTCTCGATGTCGACGATGCCATCGCGGAACTCGCTCTCCACCCACTGCGCGAACGGCTTGGCCGCGACATGGGTGTGCAGCCCGATGTTCGAGATGACGACGCGTTCGGCCATCGGCACCGGGTAGTCCGCCGCGAAGAACGGCAGCATGCCGGACCAGATCTGGCGCGACTTCGCGCCTTCGAGCGGCACGAAGAGTTCGTCCGGGTCGAGGTGGAACTGGTTCTTGTACCAGGCCGACCCGCGCATGATCATGTTGCCCACATGCTCGACGCCGCGCCGCTGCAAGGCGCGGGAAAAGAAGGTCATGTGGCTGTCGCCAAGCAGGCACAGGCGAGCAGAGCCCGTCACCACCGCGTCGCTGGAGCGGGCAAACGATTCGAGCAAGGCCTCTTCGCAGCTCAGCTCGCCGTCGTCGTCTGAAGCAGCGGGCTCCGTGCACGCTTTGGCTATCGGCGCCGGGACGGGCACCTTGGCTTCGTCGCCCTGCTCGGCCACGCCCAAGCCAGCCGCGAAATGGCGCATCACGAACTCGACCCCTTCGGGCCGAACCGAGCGCAGATTGGTTTCGTAGAAGCGGCCGCCACTTTGCAGCCCGGCAATGATCTCGTACGACGGGAAGTAGTCGACATCGTCGCGGCGCGACACCAGCTCACCTGCGGCCGCGCGCAACACCGATTTCGAATGCATCGTCGCGGTCAGCACATGCCCGCCCGACGCCGTGGCCGTGAGCGGCACGGGTGAAACCGTCAACAGAAAGCGCATGCCGGGGCGCACTTCGCGCAGCCGGTTCAGCGTGGCATTCAGGCGGCTGACGACATCCCTGGTGTTGTGGTTCACGAACCGATGCAAGGCGGGATCGAACTGGCCGCGTACCGTGCCAGGGCACATCGGGTAGGCATAGCCCGCCACATGCTCCCAGCCCTCGGTCAAACCGAGCGTGAAGACCAGCACATCGATCCGGGACAAGGCATCGCGGATGCACGCCAGCGTGTGGGCGCGAGCCTGCAGCACCTCGTCCGCCGTCGCGTAGCCGCCGGCCGGGATCGTGGGCCGGAAGGGGTCGAAGTACCGGCCGCCGTCTTCCCACACCTCATCTGGCGGCGTCGCATCACCTAAGGCCCACGAGACCCATTGCTGAAGCTGCGCCACGGTGTAGATGTTCGCCGTGCGAAACGAGAAGACGCCCCAACCACCGGCCTCGATCTCGGCATCCGAGAGGCCTGCAGGAGACGGCTCGGTATCGACCCACGAATAGCCGTGCGAGCGCAGCCAACGGCTGATGTGCTGCGCGAAGCACGAGCCCGCCGTGGCGAAGCGTGTACTGGCCTGAATATCGAACCGCGGCGTCCACAAACCGGCGAACGGCTGCGGGTCGGCTCGATCGGCGACCGCCGTCTTCCAGAAAGCCTTGGCGGGCAGGTCGCTGTACGGATGGGTGAGTGGGTGCATGGTCGGTCCTCGCCGTCCCAGTGTCACCAACCCGTGGCCGGGCAATCGGCCGAAATGCCGCGGCGTAGACCGCCGATTTGGCCGATTGCTCATCGGGCRGGCCCGGTCAGCCGGGCCGCGATAATTTCGCGCCTCTTGCCGAACCGATGATGACCTCTGCCACCGAACCCACCTGGACCACCGCGTCGCTGGCCGCCGCACTGCGCACCAGCCGCGACCACAGCCTCGCGCTGTTCCATCACCTGCAAACCGCCATCGGCCCGAACGCGCTGCCGCGCTACCTGCCCGAGCTGAGCCCACCGCTGTGGGACCTGGGCCACCTGGCCTGGCTCGAGGGCTGGTGGATCAGCCGCCACCCGGGCCTGATGACCGGTTTGGACGACGCCACCACGCCCCGTGCGCCTCTGGCGCTGCTGCCGAAGGCCGACGCCTGGTTCGACGACCGCCGCGTCAACCAGCCCGCGCGGTGGAACCAGCCGCTGCCGGCCACCGCCGCCCTGCTCGACTGGGCGCGCCGCACGCGCGAGCAAAGCCTGGCCCTGCTGCCCGCGGCCGCCCGCCGCGCGCCGGCGCTGGCCTTGTTCGCCCGCGTGCTCGATGCCGAAGACCGCTTGCATGAGGACTGGCTCGGCATTGCGCAAACGCTGGGCATCAACCCCGGCGCCGCGGCTGACGACCCGGCCGCCTTGCCGCCAGCGTCCGACGAACCAGCCGCCATCGACGCCTACCCGGTCTCATGGGCCCGCTACCTGCCCTTCGTCGATGCGGGCGGCTACACCGAGCGCGAGTTCTGGTCCGCCGAGGGCTGGGACTGGCGCAAGCGCGCAGGGCTGACCCGCCCTCGCCACCTGCCCACGCCGGAGGATGGCGAGGCCCTGCGCCGCGCGCGTTTCGGCCGCTGGGTGCCGCTGGACCTGACGCAACCGGCCATGCACCTGAGCGTGCACGAGGCTGAAGCCTGGTGCCGCTGGGCTGGCCGCCGGCTGCTCAGCGCCAGCGAGTGGCGCGCTGCGCAGCAGGCCGATGAAGGCTTCGCGTGGGGCGAGGTCTGGGAATGGGTTCGCGGTGATTCGATCGAGTCAGTTGATGAGTCGGGCACTCCGGCCGCATCACCGCCGCAGTTGATCGGCGCATCTTTCGCCACCGCACCGCGCTTGCGTCAGCAGCCCGCCACGCTGGCGATGCCAGCCGACCGCAACGACCGCTTCTGGGGTTTCCGCAGCGCTGCGATATAGGCCCCCACACCCCCTTCCGGGGGCTGCCCCCCGAGGGGGCTCGCGCAGCGGACCGGCATAGCCGGATCCGCGCACGCCACTTGATGAGGCCCGGGCTGCACCGGGCCGGGAGATTCGCGCAAAGACCTACGATTTGCGCAGCTTGACGGCTTCGCCCGCGATCATCGACGCCAGCATCCGCCCGACGACCATCGGGTCCAGCGTCGGGTCATCGAACAGCATTTCCTGCACCGCGTAGGCGGCTTCGATCGCCAGTCGCGCGAAGATCTGCACGTCGCCGCGCTCGGCTTGCGGGTGCGCGGCCATGAAGGCCTGCTCGATGATGCCGCTGACATGCCGGTGCGAGGAGATACGCACCTCTTGCAGCGCCGGCACCGCGCGCAGTGCACGGGTGATCCACACGCCCGCCGGTGCGGCCACGGTCACCTCGACCGTCTGCATGAACAACTCCATCACGCTGGCCTCCAGCCGCGCGCGCGGCTGCGCCATCGTCTCGGGCGTGGCCCAGGCTTCGAGCAGCTGGTTCTGCACCGCCATCAGGCGCTCGCCCAACTCGTGCAGCAGCGCGTACTTGTTCGGGAAGTAGCGGTACAGCGCCGGCGGCGTCAGCCCCGCGCGTTCACAGACCAGGTTGGTCGACCAGCGTTCGACGCCGACTTCGCCCAACAGATCGGCCGCGACGCCGAGGATTCGCTCGTAGGTCTCGAGCGCCCGGCCCTGGCGCGGCACCGCTTTGGGGCGCAGGTCCGGTCCGGACTCGGCGGCGCCCTTGGCCTGCGCCGATGGGCGGGGCTTGGCGGGTGCGCGGCGGGCAGTCGGGTCGGCAGATCGGGGCATGTGGGTTCAGGGTTGTCCCCGGGTGGAATTCTAGTCATGGCTATACGATAGTGATGGCTATGTTTTGTACCGACATACCCTGGCATCGCCTCGCCATGGGCACCATCTTGCTGTTGAGCCTGGCCGCTTGCGGCCGTCAGTCGGAAGCACCGGCCGGCGCCACGCCCGTCGTCAATACCCCGTCTGCCGCCAGCGCCCCGCTCGCCGACACCCGCCTGGCCGGCTTGTACGAACGCGCCTGCGCCAGTTGCCACGAGGTCAGCGGCACCGGCGCGCCACTGCATGGTGACCGCAAAGCCTGGGCCCCGCGCGAAGCGGCCGGCGTGCCCGCGCTGGTGGCCAGCGTGCGCCAGGGCAAAGGCGGCATGCCCCCGATGGGCTGGTGCCCCGAGTGCAGCGACGAAGACTTCACAACGTTGATCGCCCACCTGCGTGGGGTGCCGCAATGAGCCCCGTCCGGCCGCCCGAAGGGGCTCGCTCCCTCTCGGAGGGACGGGCCGCAGGCCCTGGGGAGCAGTCATGAGCCGCCGCGCGTTGCTGCGTGGCATTGGCGCCGCCGGTGTGGCAGCGGCGTTGCGCCCGGTGTCCGCGCTCGCTGCCCCAGCCTCCTCGCCGGCCTCGGCTCCACCACCTGCGGCGAAACCCGCCTGGCACAACTGGTCGGGCCTGCAAAGCTGCCAACCCGCCGCCTGGCAGGTCCCAGCGAACGAAGACGAGACGCTGGCCCTGTTGCGCAACGCCGCTGCTCCTTTGCGCTGCGTGGGCGCAGGCCATTCGTTCACGCAGCTGGTGCCCACCGAAGGCTCGCTGCTGTCGATGGACCGGCTGTCGGGTCTGCGTGCGCACGACGCCCAGGCCGGCACCGCCACCTTGGGCGCGGGCACCCGCCTGGCCGCGGCCTCGCGCGCGCTGGACGCCGTCGGCCTGGCGCTGCGCAACCTGCCCGACATCGACGTGCAGACGCTCGCCGGCGCTTTGGCCACCGCCACCCACGGCACCGGCGCCAAGCTGCCGGCATTGCATGCCGAAGCGCAGCAATTGACGTTGTTGACGCCGCGCGGCGAGCGCATCGTCTGCAGCCGCACGCAACGGCCCGAGGTGTTCGCCRCCGCGCAGGTTTCGCTCGGCTCGCTCGGCGTGCTAAGCGAAGTCACGCTGAAGGTGCGGCCGCGTCACGTGCTGCACCGCCGTGTCTGGCTGATGCCAACCGAAGAGCTGCTGCAGGCCGTGCCCACGCTGGCGGCCAAGCACCACCAGTTCGAGTGTTATCTGCTGCCGCACACCGGCTACGGCGCGGCGATCACGCACGATGAGGTGAGCGAATCACCGCGCGCGCGACCACCAGCACCGGACGAAGACGTGCTGCGTGACCTGAAGCGGCTGCGCGACTGGTTCGGCCGCTGGCCCTCGCTACGGCGCTGGGTCGCGCAGAAGGYGATCGACCCGACGATGACCGAAGAGGCCACCGACTGGTCGTGGAAGTTGCTGTCGACGCAGCGCCCGACTCGCTTCAACGAAAGCGAATGCCACGTGCCGCGCGAGCAAGGCGTGGCCTGCCTGCGCGAGGTGCTGGCCACGCTGGAAAGGCGCGACGACGTGTTCTTCCCGATCGAGTTCCGCTTCATCGCGGGCGACGACGCCTGGCTCTCGCCCTTCCACAACCGCGACAGCTGCTCGATCGCCGTGCACGCGGCGCACGATGAACCGTGGGAGTACCTGGTGAAAGACGTCGGCGCGGTCTACCGCCGCCACGCTGGCCGGCCCCACTGGGGCAAGCTGCACGACCGCACCGCTGCCGAGCTGCGCGCGCTGTACCCGCGCTGGGACGATTTCCAGCAGGTGCGGCGCGAGCTGGATCCGACCGGCCGCATGCTCAACCCCTATCTGCGCCGAATGTTCGGCGAGGCTTGACGATGAAACGACGCAAACTGCTGCTGGGCGGCGCTGCCGCCGCGGCCGCTGTCGCCTTGGTGGCCCGCCCGGGCGACAACGGGGGCGGCCACGACGCCTACTTCAGCCAACTCGCTGGTTCATTGGCCGGCTTGCCGGCGATGCCTATGCTGGTGGTCGACCGCCAGCGACTGCGCGCCAACCTGGCGCAGATCCGCCGCACCGCGCACGCCAAGCTGCCGCTGCGCGTGGTGGTCAAGTCGCTTCCGGCGTTAGGGTTGATCGACGAGGCCCTGGCCGCGTGGCAGACGCAGCGTGCGATGTTGTTCAACGCACCGCAGCTGGCGCTCATCGCCAAGGAACGGCCCGGCACCGACATCCTGCTCGGCAAGCCACTGCCCGCATCCGCCGCCCGCTGGGCGCTGGAGCAGCCGGGCGGCGACGGCTTCGACCCGGCGCGTCAGGTCCAGTGGCTGATCGACACACCGCAGCGCTTGGCCGAGTACCGCACGCTGGCCAAGGCACGTGGCCAAGCCATGCGGGTGAACATCGAGATCGACGTCGGACTGCACCGCGGCGGTGTCGAGAGCGAGGCGACGCTGGCGCAGATGCTGGACACGCTGCGCGACGAGCCGCTGCTGCCATTCRCCGGCTTCATGGGTTACGACGCGCACCTGGCCGCGATCCCCGACCTGGCTGGCAACCGGGCCAGCGCGCAGGCCGAAGCCCAGCGCCGCTACAGCGCGATGCTGGCCTTGGCGCAGCAGCGCCTGGGGGGCGCGCAGCCGGGCTGGACGCTCAACGCCGCCGGCTCGCCGACCTTCCACCTGCACGACGACCAGCATGCGCCCAACGAGCTGTCGGTCGGCTCGGCGGCGGTGAAGCCGTCGGACTTCGACAAGCCTTCGCTGGCCGAGCTGCAACCGGCTGCCTTCATCGCAACGCCGGTGCTGAAGGTGATGGACGAGTTCCGCCTGCCGATCGGCGCGCAGACCGTGTCGAGTCTCGCGCGCTGGTGGGACGTGAACGAGCGCCGCGCGCTGGCGATGCACGGTGGCCATTGGCTGGCCGATCCGGTGTCACCAACCGGCGTGGCCCCCAGCAGCCTGTATGGCGCGTCGTCGAACCAGCAGGTGATGGTGGCCTCGCCCTCGGTGCCGTTGGCGGTGGGCGACTGGGTCTTTCTGCGCCCGCGCCAGAGCGAAGCGGTGTTCCTGCAGTTCGGCGCGATCGTCGTGATCGACCAGGGCAAGCCGGTGGAGCGCTGGCCGGTCTTCCCCGCTTCGGCGTAAGGCCGTACCTTCCGCCGGTGGCCGTTGGTCAGTGAGCGAGGGCGGCAGTCGGCTGTGATTTCAGCAAGATGGCCAGGACATCCCTGACCTTTCCTTCTGCGTCACCCATCGGCATGTTGGACAGGCAGATCACCGTCAGGTGGTCGTCCGGCAGGCGTGCCATGAACGTCGAGCCATCCACGTCCCCGCCAGAGAACCAGATCATCGGCCGCCCGGCGATTTGCCCGAACACCAGGCCGAATGCATCGTTGTCCTTGTCGTGATCGAACTTCTCACGGTGCAGCATCTGCGCAGTGAATGAAGGGCCGCGAAGCCGACCGGTGTCGAAGTTGATGTCCCACTTCGCGAGGTCTTCGATCGAGCTGAAAACGCCGCTGCCGCCGTAGTGCGGCGAAATGCGGGGCAGGCGCAGATAGCCACTGCCCTGGCGGACATCGACCCCGACGGACTTGAGCGCCTGTCGGACCTTCTCGCTCGAACGGTCGGCGTAGCCGGTGGCGCGCCCGGGAATGACAGTCGTCGGATCGTCGTTGAGCAGCGAATCCTTCATGCCCAGCGGCGCAAAGATGCGTGCCTCGAGAAACGCCGACAGGGGCATCCCGCTCACCCGCTCGACGATCCGGGCGAGCAGCATGTAGTTGACGTTCGAGTAGTCCCATTGCGTGCCCGGCGCAAACTTCAGCGCGGTGGTGCCCAGCGTGGCGGCAATGGCGTCGTCGACCGTGAAGTAGTGAAACGTGAACCAGGGCTGACCACCCGGGCGCGGCAGCGTGGTGTAGTCGCTCAGCCCGCTGGTGAAGTAGACGAGGTGCTTGACCCGAAGGTTCGTGCCGAACTTCTTCACCTCCGGAATGAACTGCTCGACCGGGGTCTCGAGCGTCAACTTTCCGTCGAGGATCAGCAAGGCCACCGCCGCCGCGGTGAACTGCTTGGACAACGATGCCAGGTGAAATGTGGTTCTCGGCGTGATGGCGATGTTGTTGTCGAGATCGGCACGGCCATAGCCGCGCGCGAAGACAAGCTCACCCGCCTTGACGATACCCAGCGCATAGCCCGGCGAGCCATCGCGATCGAAGGGCGCAAACACCGCATCGATCCGGCTGCGCTCAGCCTCTGTCAGGCGCTGCTGCGCTGACAGCCCCGTCGAAAACAGGGCGGCCAGCACGAGGCAGAAGATCCGGAGCATGGGCATTGCTTTCAAGGATTCAGTCGACCATCGGCACCGGCGACGCGCCGCGTCGGGTGCCTGCCTTTGGCCACAGCACCTCAGGCCCGCTGCCGCTTCGTCGCCGCGGGGCTGGTCAGTTCCCGCAGGGCGTCCTTGCCGTTCCAGCGCGCTGTCGCGTCGCCGGACTTGGCCAAACCTTCGGCCACCTTCACCGCCGCCGCACGCAGCGCCGCGTTGCGCTTGCCGGTCGCGCGCAGCGCCATGTTGACGGCCTTCTTGACGAAGTTGCGCTCGTCGCCCGCCTCGCGTTCGATCAGCGCCAGGCCATGCAGGAAGGCCTCGTCGCCCGCCTGCTTGTCATGCACGCTCAGGCTCCACAGCAGCGCGAAGGCGGTGCGCTTTTCAAACTCGGCGCGCCGACTGCTCCACTTGTCGACCTGGGCCCAGGCATGCGGCGAACGGTCGAACAGGTTGAAGCTCAGCGAATCGCAATAGGCCCAGTTGTCGAACTCGCGGCACCAACGGTCCATCTGCGCGGCGCTGAGCTGGGCCGGGTCGCCGACGAACGAGACCAGCATGCGCGCTTCGTAGACCCCCGTGTCCCACAGCGC
>NZ_JBFUGE010000201.1:0-10682 GCF_056403075.1 Ideonella sp. P3_A4
GAGTTCGGCCTGGGCGTGATCACGGCGCTGGTGCGCATCGCAGGCCGGCCGGTCGCGCTGGCCGCCAGCCACCCGCGCCACCTGGCCGGTGCGCTGGACGCCCCGGCCTGCGACAAGCTCGCCCGCTTCATGCAGCTGGCCGATGCCTTCGGACTGCCGCTGGTCACGCTGGTCGACACGCCGGGCTTCATGGTCGGGCCAGCGTCGGAGGCGACGGCGATGGTGCGCCACGCCGCTCGCCTTTTCGTCAACGCCGCCGCGCTGCGGGTGCCGGTGTTCAGCGTCGTGCTGCGCCGCGGCTACGGCCTGGGCGCGATGGCGCTGACGGCTGGCCACTTCCACGCTCCCGTGGCGACAGCCGCCTGGCCCAGCGCCGAGTTCGGCGCGATGGGCATCGAGGGCGCTGTGCGTCTGGGCTTCAAGAAAGAGCTCGACGCGGCCGGGGAAGGCCGCCAAGCCCTGTTCGACAAGCTCGTGGCCGAGCACATGGCACGTGGCCGGGCGATCAACATGGCCAGCCACCTCGAGATCGACGACGTGATCGACCCCGCAGAAACTCGCGCCTGGTTGGCCCGTGGCCTGCAGGCGGCCGCCGGCGTGCCGCTGCCACCGCGGCGGGGCTTGCTGGATACCTGGTAATCAGGTGTCCTGTCTCAGGAATACATGCCATTGAGATTCGACCAGATGGTGATGATCGTGCGGCCGGGCGGCTGGGCAGATACCTGGCGTATCTGCCCTGATGACCGGTCGCGCGAGGGCGCCATCTGGTCGAACCCGAAGGGCGGGTCGAAATGGGGCGCTCGCAGCGCCGCCAAGCCGGGCAGATACCACCCGGTATCTGCCCGGCTCGTCGACTCGCGATCATCCCCATTGCGGCCCGTCGCAATGACACGTATTCCTGAGACAGGACACTCAGCCTTGTCACAATCAACCCACCATGCTGCTTTCACCACCTCTTTGCCCGCCGGACGAGCAGGACGCTGCCCTGGCTGAATTGGGTTTCTCCGTTTTGGGAGCCGCCGGCGCGGCCGAACTGCTGCGCGAGCCGGCGGCCGCGCTGTCGCGCTGGCTGCCGTTCTGGGACGACCTGCCGCCCGACGCCTACCTGAAAGACGGCGGCCGCTACCGTCGCCGTCGGCATGGCTGCTTCATCATCGAGGGCGAGACCGTGCTGCTGCAACCGCACCGCCCACATTGGCAGCCGGTCGAATACAACGCGCTGCACGGCGGGCTCGAGCGCCATTTCGACCCGCTGCCCGATGCGCTGGTGACCGACCCGCTGTGGGCGCGCTGGCTGCTGATGGGCGCCGCCCGGGCTTCGGCTTTGAAAGGCGTGCAACCCTGGCACGTCGAGGCGCACATGTTCCGCATCGACACCACCGACGGCATCGGCCGCCCGACACCCGAGGGCGCTCACCGCGACGGGGTAGACCTGGTCAGCGTGACGCTGATCGCCCGCGAGGGCATCAAGGGCGCCGAGACGCGCGTTTTCGCCGCTGAGGGCCGGGAAGGTCTACGCTTCACCTTGAGCGAGCCGTTCTCCACTCTGTGGCTGGACGATGCGAAGGTCATCCACGAATCAACGCCGATCCAGCCGCAGCAACCCGGCGGCAGTGGCCATCGAGACACGCTGGTGCTTACCTACCGCGCCGGCAGCTTCCAAGGTCCGGGTACCTGAAGCGGAGCAACGACCCCGCCCAACACCACAAGCAGAGGGATAGAAGATGAGCGAGACAACCAAGCCGACGGCGGCCGAGAAAGAAGAAGCCAACAAGCGCCAGCGCGCGGCGGTCGACCAGGCCTTGTCCGAAAAGCCGGCGCGCAGCAATGGCAGCGTCACGCTGGGTGGCCAGCGCCTGGCCTACCGGGTCGACGCCGGCTTCGTGCCGGTGCGCTCGGGCACCTTGGGTGAATCGCATGGCGAGCCGGACGCGGCCGTCTTCATGACCGCGTACCAGCTGGAGGGCGACGCCGCCACCCACCGCCCGATCTGCTTCGCCTTCAACGGTGGCCCGGGCTCGGCATCGATGTTCCTGCACCTGGGCGCGCTGGGCCCGAAGCGTGTGCGCGTGCGTGACGATGGCGGCATGCCGGCGCCGCCGTACCGTGTCGAAGACAACCCGCTGTCCTGGTTCGAGCACTTCGACCTCGTCTTCATCGACCCGCCGCACACCGGCTTTTCGCTGACCGCGAACGAAGACGCGCGCAAGAAGGCCTTCAGCGTCGACGGTGACGTGGCGATGCTGTGCGAGGCGATGCGCGCCTGGCTCGGCCGGCACCGCCGCTGGGGCTCACCCGTCTACCTGTGCGGCGAGAGCTACGGCACCACCCGCGCCGCCGCGATGGCCGAGCTGCTGTGCGAGCAGGGCGTGGCGCTGGCCGGGTTGATCCTCGTGTCCTGCGCAATGGACATCCAGGCGCTCGAGTTCTCACCGCGCAACGACCTGCCGTACGCACTGTTCCTGCCCGCATTCGCCGGCACCGCGCAGTTCCACGGCTGCCTGAAGGGCCCGTTGGCTGAATCGGCCGATGGCGCGCGCCAGGCCGCACTCGATTTCGTGCACAGCGACTACCTGAGCGCGCTGCACCGCGGCGCCACCTTGTCGGACCGTGAACGCGAGCGCGTAGCGAAGCGCATCGGCGAGCTGATCGGCCTGCCGGCGACGGTGGTCGAGCACATGCACCTGCGCGTGTCCGACTTCCGCTACTTCAACGAGCTGCTGCGTGATCGGGGCCAGGTGCTCGGAAGGCTCGATTCGCGGGTCGCCGGGCCGATGGGGCCAGACCGCAAGCGTGAGTGGGAGTTCGACCCGTCGATCGACGCGCTGGTGGCCCCGTACACGATGGCGGCGATGGACTACTTCCGCAGCACGCTCGGCATCGGCGAGGCCGAGGGCTCGGTCGAGCGCGTGTACGTGCCGATGTCCGAGCAGGCGCACAAGGGCTGGAACTGGAACCGCGGCGAAGGCCAGGGCAACAGCTACACCTGCACCAGCACTGACCTGGCCCGTGCGATGCGGCGCCTGCCGCACCTGGGCGTGTTCGTCGCCAGCGGCCAGTTCGATCTCGGCACGCCCTACAGCGCCACCGACTGGGCGCTGGACCAGCTCGACATCAGCGACGAGGTGCGCTCGCGCATCACGCACCGCTACTACGGCGCCGGACACATGATGTACACCCGCGAAGCCGACATCCGCCAGCTGAAGAGCGATCTCGCCAGCTGGCTCGCCGCGCTGCCCCGCTAGCGCGGAAAGTCCATGCACCCCTTCCGCTGGCTCAGCCTGCGGCAGCTGCTGACCCTGCCGTATGTGGCGTTGGTGCTGGGGTTGGCGGTGGTGCTGGGGCTGCTGTCGTACCGCACCGGGCGCGATGCGGTCGACGAGTTGTCCGAGCGGCTGCTGGCCGAAACCGTGGGCCGCATCGCGCGCGCGGTCGATCAGCAGCTGGAAGGGTCCAGCCGTGTGCTGGACATCGCCTTCCCCGCCGGCGAGCCGGCACCCGACGAGATCGAGCCGGCGGTCGAGAGCCTGCGCATGCGCTTCTGGCTCGCCACTTCGGTCCACCGCGAGCTGAACAACTACGCCTACTACGGCGACGAGCAAGGGCGATTCTTCGGCCTGTGGCGCGACGGTATCGACTCGGCTGAACTGCGGCTGCGCTTGCGCGGCGAAGGCCCGCGCACGCTGTTCCGCTTCGAGGGGCCGCGTGGCCTGCTGCACGACGGCATGCCGGAAAACAAGGTCTTCGACCCACGCCTGCGCCCCTGGTACCAGGCGGCCAAGGCTCGGCCCGGCGATGGCTGGTCGCCGATCTACATCGACTTTCGCACGCAAGAGCTGGTGACCACCCGCACGCGCCAGGTGCCGGGCCACGACGGTGAAATGCGCGGCGTGGTGGCCACCGATGTGTCGCTGCGCCAGCTGAGCGAATTCGTGCAATCGCTGCAGCCCAGCGCGCACGGCGTGGCCTTTGTCGTTGAGCCCAACGGTGACCTGATCGCGACCTCGCGTGGCGCGCATCTGCAACGCGACACTGATGGCACGGCCAAGCGCCTGAGTGCGTCAGCGGCGGAAGATGTTCTGCTCGCGACGACCTACGCTCGCGTCAAGTCGCTGATCGACGAGGTGGGCGAGGGTGCGGCGACGCGCTCGACCCGCATCGACGGGCCGGACGGCGCGACGGTGCAGGTGGCCTATGCGCGCCTGCGCGACAGCGCCGGGCTCGACTGGGTGATCGCGGTCGCCGTGCCGCGCAGCGACTTCCTGCATCGCGTCACCGCCAACCTCTACCAAAGCCTCGCGCTCGCGCTGCTGGCAGCGCTCGCGGTGGTGGGGGTGGGCTGGATCAGCCTGGGCATCGTGTCGCGCGACCTGCGGGCCATCGCGGTGGCCGCACGCCAGATCGGCGAGGGCCATTTCGACACGCCGCTGAGCATCGATCGGCACGACGAGATCGGTGACCTCGCGCAAAGCTTTGCGACGATGCGCCACAAGCTGTCGACCGACCGCTTGACGGGCCTGGCGAACCGCGAAGCGACGATCCGCCGCATCAGCGACCGCATTGAACAGCACCGGCGCGACAGCGACGCCCAGCCCTTTGCACTGCTGTTCCTCGACGTCGACGGCTTCAAGAAGGTCAACGACCGCTATGGCCACGGCGCCGGCGACCAGGTGCTGCGCGAGCTGGCCAACCGCATGGCCGCTGCGGTGCGCGAGGGCGACCTGGTGGCCCGCTGGGCCGGCGACGAATTCCTGATCGTGCTCGACGGCGTGGGCCATGTCGAACTGGCTCGCCGCATCGGCGATCAGCTCGAAGGCCGCCTCAGTGAACCGATCGACGCCGCCCGCGACGCGCAAGTCGGCGTGTCGATCGGTGTCGCGCTGTACCCGCGCGATGGCGACGACGTGCCGTCGCTGATCCAGCAGGCCGATGCCGACATGTACCGGCGCAAGCGCAAGAGTTGAATCGGGCCGCTGGCGTTGGTGAGACGACAGCGGCGCTGACGGCAGTTTCAATTCCGAACGTGCGAGCGCTGCGGTGCGCTCCAAACTGCCAGCCTTGACGGGTCATCAACGACCCGACCCGGTGGGACTGCGAGCTGGAGCAAACGCCATGGTGGTTTCGTTGCCGTTGACGCCGAGCAGTTGCTCTGCAGCCGGATCGAGAGGAGCAGTTCTTGTTGCGGCCCTCGCGTGCGCGGTGCCTTGTGCAGCGGCCACGTCGACATTGAGCTATGACGACCGGGTGCTCGCCGACAAGCCGGTGATGTACCTGCCGCTCGGCGGCGCGAATGGCACGAAAGACCTGAGCGGGCGAGGACACCAGGCCACCGCCCATCACGGGCCCGCGGTGACGACCTTCGTCAACGGTGACCCGGCGCTGAAATTCGACGGTGTGCAGCAATACGTCGAGGTCGACGACCGCGACGACCTCAGCATCAGCTCATCAGGCGTGCTGACGATGGAGGCGTGGCTGCGTCCCGACGTGCTGAACTTTCCGCATGAGGAGTCGGACACGACGCCCTATGTCCACTGGCTCGGCAAATCGACCAGCGGCCAGTCGGAGTACGCCGCCCGCATGTATTCACACGATGCCGACTGGGCCGGCGACGGCATCGACCCGCCGCGGCCCAACCGCATCAGCGGCTACGCGTTCAACCTGAGCGGTGGCCTCGGCGCTGGCAGCTACTTCCAGGAGCCAGTGGTGCCCGGCCAGTGGATCCACTACGTGCTGGTGATCAACACCCGCAAGACCAGCGGTACCTACCCGACCGGCTACACCAAGGTCTACCGCAACGGAAAGCTGTGGGACCAGGACTCGCTGCTCGACTACCAGATCGTGCCGAAGAACGGCACGGCGCCATTTCGCATCGCCAGCGTCGGCCTGCACGGCTACTTCCAGGGCGCGATCGCGAAGGTGGCGCTGTACAAGCGCGAGCTGCCCGCGAAGGCTGTTCAGGCGCACTACAGCGCGGTGCGGCCGTAGCGGGGTAGGCCGCCCGGTCGGCGTCGTACGTTGGCCTTAGCCCCGGCGGGCGGCCTCGATCGCCGCGATGTCGATCTTGCGCATCTCCATCATCGCGTCGAAGGCCCGCTTGGCGGCCTTGCGGTCGGGGTCGGTGATTGCGGCGGTGAGGGCCCGCGGTGTGATTTGCCACGACAAGCCCCACTTGTCCTTGCACCAGCCGCAGGCACTTTCCTGGCCGCCGTTCTTGACGATCGCGTTCCACAAGCGATCGGTCTCGGCCTGGTCGTCGGTCGCCACCTGGAACGAGAACGCTTCGTTGTGCTTGAACATCGGCCCGCCGTTCAAGCCCAGGCAAGGAATGCCCAGCACGGTGAACTCGACTGTCAAAACGTCACCTTGCTTGCCATCGGGATAGTCGCCAGGCGCGTGAAAGACAGCCCCGACAGCGCTGTCCGGAAACGTCTCAGCGTAGAACTTGGCGGCGTCCAGAGCGGTGCCGTCGTACCAGAGACAAATCGTGTTCTTGCTGACCATGGCGTTCTCCAACGGGTTGGGACTTGGGGGCGATCGAACCGAACCGCGAAGCAGAGCAATTGGCGTTCCTCGCGTGCGAAGCATCGACCCACCCGTTGAAGAACGTCAACAAGATGGGCGCCAAGACTGTCGAACTGACGCAGCGGCCCCGACCTCCAGCCGTCACTCGCGGCTGCGTTGAACGTAGGGGAATCTTCGGTGCATCACCCGTCGCCGTTGAGGTAGCGTGTCGCCGCTGCAAGCGCTTTCAGATCCATCGCCCAGCGCCCCTTCGGAGGAGTTCCGCCATGTCCTTGTCCCGTTCACACCGCTGGAATCGTCTTCGGGCGCTGTGCAGCACGGCACCTCTGGCGGTCGTCCTCCTGGCTGCGTGTGGCGGCGGCGCGGGCTCGGCGCCTTCGGAGCAGTCCGCCAAGGCCGCGCCATTGGCGGTGACCAGTGCCCGGGCCGGCGAAGCCGCGAGCTACACGCCACTGCGTTGGAGCGACCCCGAGCCTGCCACCACCTACAAGCTGCCGGACGGCACGCTCGTGACACACGTCGGCGGACGCGCGCGCGACCGGCACGCGCGCGAGATCTGGGGGCCCACCGGAGACGGCTACGACCTGTTCACGCCTAACTACTTCGTGCGACGGACGCACGACATGACCATCTACGAGAACGTGTCGCCGACAAACGCCGCGGAGCGGATCATCACCGTGGTGGTTCGCCCGCAATGGTGGCTCTTCGACACCAACTTCCGCGCAGGCTACATCGGGCGCAGCGCGAACGACCCCTACCTGCCTGTCTCTCCGGCGATGTACGGCGACAACGCCGGCGTGAAACGGCTCCCTGCTTTCAGCCTGATGCCGGGCGAGGAGTTGAAGACGCCGGTGTCGAACTACGACGCGCTGCCCGACGAGCCGCGCAGCAACTACGACACCGATCTCAACGTGCCGCCGGCGCCGGGCGAGCTGGTGCTCGTGCGCCAGTTGACCTACAACGCCCCGCTGGGGCGCAACTACCGCCCGGGCGACACGCTCGAATTCGAGCTCGGTCTGTTCCTCGCCGGCCACCAGGGCGACGCGCTGGGCCGCTTCAACTACTACGCCGAAGCCATCGCGTACCGCGTCGGCACGCTGGGCGTTCACCCCTGGTATCGCGGCGCATGCTGCGACACGGGCGGCATCCCCTGGAATGCGCATCTGTTGCCCGAGCCGGTGCGTGCGGGTGGTGACACGACCCTGCACGAAGACACGTCGTACCAGCCCGAACTCAACTTGATGCAGGCGGCAACCAACATCGCCGGTGCCAACATCCAGCCGTTCGTGGAGGGGCGTCGTCTCTTCCACACCTCGTTCGTCGACGGCAGCCATTCCGAGCCTCGCAATGAGCCGAACACGGCGCAGGCCGGCAAGGCCGGACCAAAGTTCCAACAGGTTTCGTGTATCGCCTGCCACTCAGGCAACGGCAAGAGCACGCCGGCTACCGACGGGCCGCTGGCGAACATGGCCGTGCTCACCGCCGAGCTCAACGACAAGGGCAAGTTGGTCCCCGACGCGCGCTTCGGCGGGCACCTGAACCAAGGCATCGTCGTCTCAGACGGCAAGACAGTCGATGGCCGCCAAGGGCTGTTGACGATCAGCGGCTACAAGACGACGCAGGGCAGCTACCCCGACAAGACCAAATACACGCTGAAGAAGCCGCTCTACGCGCTGACTGACATTGCCGGTCGCCCGTTGCCGCTGCCTGAGCGGATGTCGGTGCGCGCCGCGCCGCACCTGGTCGGCATGGGCCTGCTCGAGGCCGTGCCTGAGTCGACGTTGCAGGCCCTCGCGGACGCCAGCGCCGCGGATCCCGACGGCGCGATCGGCCGTCTGCAGATCGTGATCGACAAGATCGACCCCAAGATCAAGCGGGTGGGCCGTTTCGGGTGGAAGGCCACTGCACCGACGGTACAGCAGCAAACCGCCGAGGCGCTGAACGCCGACATCGGCGTGACAACGACGATCCTGCCAAAGCACCTTTGCGGCCAGGCGGCTGACAACGCCGACTGCCGCGCCGCGGACGCGCACGGCCCCGAGTTCTCCGAGGCTGACCTCGCTCGCATCACCAAGTACTTGAGCCTGCTGGGGGTGCCGCCACAGCGACACTTCACGGGCGAGCAGCCAGTGGGCATCTCAGCGCCGACCATCATCAGCCAGTCGCCTGACGAGACCGCCGCGCAAGTCGCCGCCGAGCAAGCTCTTCAAGCGCGGGTCGCCAACGGTGAGCGTCAGTTCGACAAGGCGCGATGCAGCGCGTGCCATGTGTCCACGCTCACGACCGGCAACGCGCACGGTTTCGCCGAACTGCGCCGCCAGACCATCCATCCGTACACCGACCTGCTGCTGCACGACATGGGCCCCGACCTGGCGGACGAGTTTCCGCAGGCGGCTGCCAGCGGCAAGGAATGGCGCACGCCGCCGCTGTGGGGCCTGGGCTTGCTCGCCAACATCAACCCCGGAACGCACTACCTGCATGACGGGCGCGCTCGCTCTGTCGAGGAGGCCATCCTCTGGCATGCGGGCCAGGGCTCGGCCAGCCGAGACCGCTTCAAGGCGATGACTGCCAAGCAGCGCGCCGACCTCATCGAGTTCGTGAACTCTCGCTGAGCGTTTCTGCTGTGCTTTCCTCGAACGGCTACTTCGCCGAGCGACGGGCGGTGACGATCCACGCCCGCGAGTCGAAGAGGACGCCGTCGGTCGTGCAGTGCGCCGCCAGCGTCTCGCGCAAGCCGGCCAGTGCGCGCTGCGCCGCGGCTGCCTCTTGACTCGCAAGCTGGTCCTTCACCGTCTTGAAGTCGCCAACGAGGTCATAGGCGCTGGCAACGTCTGGGCCGTAGTAGACAGGTTCCTGGACCTCGGCAAAGCCGACCTCGGTGAAGCCTGCTGCGCCGAGGATGGACCTGACCTTGGACGGGTCGCCAAGCGAGAAGGCGCCCGGCGCATCGGGCGGGTACGTTGGGTCCGCGTCACCCGCGACCGCACGATGAATCGCGCTCGCCCACTCGTTGCGGTCGGCGCTCTGCCAGACCATCATCACGAGGCGCGCCCCGGGCCGCGACGCACGGGCGATGTTGGCGAATGCCGCGACCGGATCGCCGAAGAACATCGTGCCGAAGCGGCTGATGACGACGTCGAAGTGAGCTGGCCGAAACCCGTGGATCTGCGCGTCGCCCTGCTCGTAGGTGACGTTGGACAGGCGCTCCTGCGCCATGCGGCGGCGGGCGCGCTCGAGCATCGCTTCCGAGACATCGACACCGAGAGCGCTGCCTGACACAGCGGCGCGAGCCGCGTCGCAGGTGGTCTGTCCGGCCCCGCAGCCGATGTCGAGCACTTGGTCGGTGGGGCCAATGCCCGTGGCGGCCCGCAGCCGCTCGTTGTGCCGGCTCAGCTCGGCGTCGTAGTGGTCGGCAATACGCAGCGGGCCGGTCATCGCTGGGACGGCGACACTCGATCGCCAGGTTGGTTGCTGGTGTGCCGCACGAGTGCCGGGATGACGATGTCCCAAACCTGTGCAGGCGGCATCTCATGGCCCACCCCTTCGAGCAAGAGCAGCGTTGCGCCCGGGATCTCCTTCGACAAGGCAACGCCGTGCTGGCAGGGGAACAGCGGATCCTCCGTGCCATGGATGACGAGTGTGGGCACCCGAAGCGTTCCCAATCGAGAGCGCCAGGGTTCGTGGCCAGGTTCGATGATCCAGTGGTTCGACATGCTGGCCGCGACGTCGATCGTGCGATCCACGGCCCGGCTGACCACGGCACGCAATGCCGCGTCGCTGGCCGTGCAGGTCCCGGCGAACGGTTTCGTGCTGTCGACGATGTAGCGGATCACGGCTTCGCGATCGGACCAGTCAGGCTCCGCCGCCGGTTGCTCGAACACCGCCTTCATGCGATCGAGCATCGGTGGCAGATCGCTTCGGCTCGAGGTGCCGCCTGGGCTGGTCGAGATCAGGGTCAGCGAGGCCACGCAGGCGGGAAACTCCAGGGCCAGGAGCTGGGCCAGCCCGCCGCCCATCGAGATGCCGACGATGTGGGCGCGCGGTATGCCCAGTGCGTCGAGCACGCCGGCCGCATCTTTGACGAGATCGAAGCCGGTGTAGTCGGGCTTGCCGGCCTGGCACGTTGATGACCGGCCTGTATCGCGCAAGTCGTACCGAAC
>NZ_JBFUGE010000202.1:0-10625 GCF_056403075.1 Ideonella sp. P3_A4
GGGCGAGTTCAACTGGACCGGCGCGGCGCTGCAGCCCGATTGGGCGTCGATGGGCGGTGCGGCCCAGGTCAATGTCGACTCCGGCCAGTTCTTGAAGGCCGAGCCTGGGGCGGCGCGTCTGCTGGGCGTGCTGAGCCTGCAGTCGCTGCCGCGCCGGCTGACGCTGGACTTCCGCGACGTCTTTCAGCAGGGCTTTGGTTTCGACAACCTGGCCGGCGACATCACGCTCGACCAGGGCGTGGCGCGCAGCAACAACCTGCGCATCCGCGGTGTGCAGGCGGCCGTGCTGATCGAGGGCCAGACCGACCTGAAACGCGAGACGCAGGACCTGCACATGGTGGTCGTGCCCGAGATCAACGCCGGTACCGCGTCGCTCGCCTATGCCGCGATCAACCCGGCCATCGGGCTGGGCACCTTCCTCGCGCAGCTGTTCCTGCGCAAGCCGCTGATGCAGGCCGGCACACGCGAATTCCACGTCGGTGGCACCTGGGCCGATCCGCAGGTGCAGCCGGTCGAGCGGCCGGGTGAAAAGTCAGACGACCGGACAGGTGGCAGCCGGCCGAACGACTACCCCGGCGGCGACCTCGATGCCGCCGCGTCGGCGCCTTACCCCACGCGCTGACTGACCGCCGCTGGTGGTGCGTGGGCGGCACGCGACGCCAGCGCCCGTTCGACTCCAACACGCGGGTCCGCGGGCGCAGAATCAGCGCCATGAAGATCGCCGCCGTTCAAATGGTTGCCACGCCTGACGTGGACCGCAACATCGCCGATGCCCGCCGCCTGGTCGCCCAGGCCGCCGATGCCGGTGCCCGCCTCGTCGCACTGCCCGAGTACTTCTGCCTGATGGGCCAGCGCGACGACGACAAGCTGGCCATCGCCGAAGCCGATGGCGACGGGCCGATCCAGGCCTTCTTGGCCGACACCGCGCGCCGCCACGGCATCTGGCTGATCGGCGGCACCTTGCCGATCCGCGCGGCCACACCCGACCGTGTGCGCAACGCCTGCTGCGTTTACGGCCCCGATGGCGCGCGCGTGGCCCGCTACGACAAGATCCACCTCTTTGCCTTCGACAACGGGCGCGAGCGCTACGACGAAGGCCGCGTGCTCGAAGCCGGCAGCGAGCCGGTGGCCTTCGACGCCGAGGGCCTTCGCGTCGGCCTGTCGGTTTGCTACGACCTGCGCTTCCCGGAGCTGTACCGCGCGCTGATGCAGCCGGCCTGTGACCTGCTGGTCGTGCCGGCGGCCTTCACCTACACCACCGGCCAGGCGCACTGGGAGCTGCTGCTGCGCGCCCGCGCGGTCGAGAACCAATGCCATGTGCTGGCCAGCGCGCAGGGCGGGCAACACGAGAACGGCCGCCGCACCTGGGGCCACAGCATGGTGATCGACCCCTGGGGCGAGGTGCTGGCCGTGCAAGCCGAGGGTGAAGGCATCGCGGTTGCCGATGCGGCATTGGAACGCCGCAACGCGGTGCGTGAACAACTGCCCGCACTCGCCCACCGCCGGCTTTAGCCCCGCTTCGAAGCAACGATGCAGCAAAGAGGCGTTGCATAGACTGACTGGTTCGCGCCCGATCCCCACAACATCCACGCGTCTTCGCGAGACTCCATGTCCCAACAAAGCCCCCGTCCCTGGTTGAAACACCTACCCGCCGCGCTGCTGGCCTTGTCCGGCATCGGCCTGACGCTGGGCCTGGTCGCCGGTGAACGCAACCCGCTGCGGCCAGCGCCTGTGGTGCGCGCCGCAGCGAGCGAGCAAGCCCGCGTGATCGTGCGCTACAAGCCGGGCGCCAGCCTGCTGCGCACGCATGCCGCGCAAGCCGGCACCGGCCGGGCGCTGCGTTACGCGCAAGCGCTGGCCGCGCGCCACGGGCTGAGCCTGACCGACGGGCGCATGCTGGCCGAGCGCATGCAGCTGGTGCTGGGCAGCGGCATTGGCTCGCAGGCACTGGCCGCCAAGCTGGCGGCCGACCCCGAGGTCGAATGGGCCGCGGTAGATGGCCGCCGCCACGCGCTGCTGGCACCGAACGACCCGCTGTACCCCGACGGGCTGGTCGGCACCACGCCGGCCGCCGGCCAGTGGTACCTGCGCGCCAACAGCGGCAGCGTGAAGTCGTCGGTCAACGTCGAGCCGGCCTGGAACCAGGCCACCGGCAACGGCGTGGTCGTCGCGGTGCTGGACACCGGCATCACCAACCACCCGGACCTGAACAGCAAGGTGGTCCAGGGCTATGACTTCGTCGGCTACAGCAGCGCCGACGTGGCCACGGCCAACGACGGTGACCTCGACGACGCCGACCCGCACGACCCGGGCGACTGGATCACCGCGGCCGAAGACGCCAGCGGCGAGTTCAAGGACTGCGGAGAATCAGATTCCAGCTGGCACGGCACGCAGGTGGCCGGCATCATCGGCGCCGAGACCAACAACGGTGTCGGCATGGCCGGTATCGCGCGCGACGCGCAAGTGCTGCCGGTGCGGGTGCTCGGCAAATGCGGCGGCTATGACTCCGACATCGTCGCTGGCATGTACTGGGCGGCGGGCCTGAGCGTTAGCGGGGTGCCTGTCAACAGCCATCCGGCGCAGGTGCTGAACCTGAGCCTGGGCTCGCAGGACGTCTGCAATGCCGCCTACATGGCTGCGATGACCGACCTGACGGCAGCCGGCGTGGTGGTGGTGGCGGCAGCCGGCAATGACGGCCTGGCCGTCGGTACGCCGGCCAACTGCCCCGGCATGGTCGCCGTGGCGGGCCTGCGCCACATCGGCAGCAAGGTCGGCTTCTCGAACCTGGGCCCCGAGATCACCGTCGGTGCGCCCGGTGGCAACTGCGTCAATGAGACCGGCACCTGCCTGTACCCATTGCTGTCGGCCGTCAACACCGGCACCAAGAGTCCTTTGGCGGCCACCTACAGCGACGGCGACAACCACCTGACGCTGGGCACCAGCTTCTCGTCGCCGATCGTTGCCGGCACCGTGGCGCTGATGCTGCAGGCCAACCCGGCCTTGACGCCGGCGCAGGTGACCAGTGCGTTGAAGACCAGCGCCCGCGCTTATCCGACCTCCGGCGGCGACAGCGGCTCGATCGCCTGCGTGGCGCCGACCGACACGCCGCAAGACAGCGAGTGCTACTGCACCACCGGCACCTGCGGCGCCGGCATGGCCGATGCCGGCGGTGCGGTGTCGCGCGCCAAGACCGGCCCCTTCCCCGCCATCGCCGCCTCCCGGTTGACCGCGGTGGAGGGTGGCAGCGCCACGTTCAACGGTGGCGGTTCCAGCGTGCTTTCTGGCCGCAGCATTGCCAGCTACCAGTGGGCAATCACCAAGGGCGACAGCCTGGCCAGCTTCACCAGCGCCACCAACGCGAGCACGGCAACCGTCAAGACGACCGATGCCGGCCACGTCGAAGTGCAGCTGACAATCACCGACAACCTGGGTGCCAGTACCTCGATCCGGCAACCGCTCGAAGTGACCGGGTCAGCATTGGCGGCTGCCATCAACGCCAGCCCGACGGCGCCAGAAGTCGGCGACAACGTCGCGCTGAACGCCAGCTCATCGGTCGTCGACGCCGGCCGCACGATCACCGCCTACCAGTGGGCCATCACCTCCGGCGGCACCCTGGCCTCGTTCAGCGGCGCCACCAACGCCAGCACCGCCACGCTGACCACCACCGCAGCCGGCGCCGTCACCGTGCGCCTGACCATCACCGACAGCACCGGCCTGCAAGCCAGCACCACCCGCACACTGACCATCAGCGCGGCGTCGTCGGGTGGGGGTGGGGGCGGCGGTGCGTTGTCGCTGTGGTGGGGGTTGGGGTTGCTGCTCGCGGCGGCCGCGTTGCGGCGACGCGTAGGGCGCTGAGGAGCCGGGCGTCTCCGCCACGGGCACGTGGCGGCTCTTGCGCTCAGAGGTCTGCGGTGCGTCTCAACCGACGCTGTGCTGAGCACGTGGTGCTCGGCGCAACGTCGGGCAAGCTCAAGGTGCAACGACCTGAACGACCGCCTTGTTGTTGCTCAACTGCGGGTCCGTCTGATCGGCGGTGACCGAAGCCGAAACGCCATATGTGCCCGGAGCGGCCGGAACCAGCGCGAACTTGGCGGTTACCGTGGCGCCTGCTGCCAGCCAGTCATAGCGGCAGGTGATCCGGCGCTCCACCAGCTTGCACTGGTCATCCAGGGCCCCAACGGCGAGGGCCCGCGGCACCAGCACCGTCAACTCGACATGGGCGGCGTTGGCCGGCCCTTTGTTGGCCACCGTAGCGCGGAACCCGAAGTAGCCGTACTGCTCGTTGGGTGTCCACTCGTTTTGCAGCGTGACCTTGGCATCGGCGCCGCTCTGGCCATCACCGGCGTTGATGGCCACCAGATGGCCGTTGGCACCGGCGATGTACAGGTTGCCATCGCTCAAGGTGAGCGCACCGGCCGCAGCGTACGACCAAACCGCTTGATGCGTGTTCAGATCGATTGCATAGGTCTTGCTCTGCCCCGAAACGAACAGGTGCGTGTTGGTCACCACCAGCGGGCCGCCCAGCAGTTCATCGGGCGTGCTCCACATCCAGACTTGCTTGCCGGTTTTCTCGTTCAGGACCGCGAGTGTGCCGTTGCGCACCACATAGATGAACCCGTTGGCCAAAGAGGGCTGCGACACGAAGCCTTCGTTCTGAGTCCAGCGGATCGAATGGTTCTTCAGATCGAAGCTGATCAAACGCCCGCCGTTGAACGCCAGCGCATTGTGTTGCGATCCGAGTACCGTGGCCTGGCCCATGGAGTAGCCGCTCCAGTCCCAACCCGGGTCGTTGATGCGATCAACCTTGGCGCCGGTGGACCGCTGAAGAATGTMGAGACCGCCGCCGACATAGGCGTACGTGCGCTTGTCGTCGACTGCGGGCGTCCACATGTCGTACTGGTCCAGCGCGGTGAACCATTTGCGCTCGCCACTGGCCCCCTTGAACGCGTACATCCCGCCGTACGTGCCACCGTTCATGTAGACCGTGTGGTCGACGATGGTCGGCGCGAGGTAGTTCTCCCACTGGGCACCGAACGGGGATTGAAACACCGAGGTGCCGGTGGTTGCCTCATACGCGCGAAGCCAGGTGTCACCACCGTTGTTCACGGTCTGGAAGTAGACGGTCCCGTTGTCGTAGGCGGCTGGGTTGACGGAGTAGATGTCGGGAAAGGCGAGCTTCCACAGCGCGCTACCGTCCATCGCGTTAAGTACGCGGAACTCCTGGTTGGAGAAGTAGCCGCTTTCGCTGACGAACACCATGCCGTCGGCGGCCGTCACCTGCTGCAAGGCGCTGCCTTCGTGGACGACCGTGTCCCAGACTTTGCGGAACTGCTTGGCGTCCAGCGCCACCGGCACGTAGCCGGTGTGCAATGCGTTGCCCTGGTAGGTCGTCCACGGTTGGACGGTCTGCGCTTGGGCAGAAGCGCAGAGCAGCAGCGCAACGGCGGCCCAATGCGAAGCCTTGAGTTTTGTATTCAAGAGAGATCCCCTTTTCTGACTGGATGAATTGGCTTGTCGCCGCCCTCGACGCCCCCTCAGACAGCGTCGCCTCAAATGGATGAGGAATTGCAGCTTACTTGCGCGCTGCGGAGCATCGCCGACCCAACTCAACAATCTGATGACAGGCCGTGCCCGACCGCACCAGCGTATTGAACCAGCGTGGTGGCTCAAGAGTTGAGCCTGCTTGGGACGGACGAGGCGTGTCTGCAGCGAAACTCCAGGGGGACGATCGGCAGATCGGCACGGCGTGATGTCCTCGACCGCGAGGCGCTCACCAACGCGGCGGCATCCGCGGGCTGATGCCGCGCATGGGGACGCTGCTGAGGGCGGCGTTACATAGGCGCCAGCCCCGATGACCGGCTGGCCGRTCGGCCGTTACTCGGTGAGCAGGCGGCCCGCAGCCTCGTCCATCAGCAAGCGCAGGTCGGCGCGGGATTCCATCTGGGTCTGCACGTTGTCGACGAGCTGTTGAAAGCCTGGATCGTTGATCAACTGCGGGCCCCATTCGTCGAGCATCAGCGACTCGAGGAACACGCGAAAGGCCTTGCGACGACGGTCGGGGTCGGCCTTGTCGATGGCCGTGATGCGGCGGGCGATCGCCGAGGCCAGGCTCTCGGCATGGCGCGGTTGCGACGAGGCAGCGTCGGTCGCGCGCCGGTCGGATTGTTCCGATGTCGAATGGGCCGAGGAGGCTTGAGATGTCCCGGCCTGGCGTGTCGTCACCGGCGAGGTCTTCGCCAGCGCAGAGAGCTGACGGCGCAGGTGCGCCGTCAGTTCTGCCGGGGGGCCGATCGTGCTCACGGTCGGTGCCTAAGTCAGTGCGAAGGACCTTGCTGCTGGTAGTTGGACAACAGGACGTGCAGGTTGCCGGACTCGTCGGCCTCGGTGGCCGGGGGCTCAGCTGAGGGGGCGGCGGGCGCCGGCGTGGTGGCGGCTTCAGCGGCGGCCTGCGCGGTCGCGATCCGCTCGAGCATCATCTGCAGATCGTTGTTCAGTGCAAGGTTGTCGTGGTTCAGCGCGATGCCTTCACGGAAGCATGCCGTCGCGCGATCGAAGTCGTCTTGCGCCAGGGCGGCGAAGCCGTGCACCGTGCGCTGCAGCACGTTCTCCGGCGGGAGCTGGAAGAGCGGGCCCCAGGTCACCAGCGCGAGTGCAGGGCGGCCGGACGAGAACTGGATGAGACCGAGTTGATAGCGTGCCATCAGCAGGTCGGGCGCCAGCAACACGGCGTTGGCGTAGGCGGCCTCGGCCTCGTCCATGCGGCCCAACTGGGCCAGCTCGGCACCCATCAGGAAATGCGGCAAGCCTGATGCCGGGGCTTGTTCGCTGGCACGGCGAAACAAGTCCATCGCTTCGTCGACGCGGTCCGCCTGGCTGGCGGCCAGGCCTTGCTGGATCAGGGCATCAAGTGCTGCGGGGTTGTCTTGCATGTCGGTGCCAGTGAAATCGGTGAATGTTGGAGTATCGGGCCTGTGGGGCGTTGGATGGCTGCAGGCTTTGTGGTGTGAGGAGAGGGGCGTGGCAGGTGCCGCCAAATCGGGGCAGTTGCAGACGCCGCCATCGGCACGTCGACGCCGAAGGCATCGCTGATCAAATGAGCCCGAACTGGGCCGCTGAGTCGGGTGTTGCATTGCAAGACCTGACCCCGGCTTCTCATTTGACCCCGGCTTCTCATTCGGATCGCCATGCCTAAGCTTGACTTCCAAGACGGTATCTGACCCCGGCCTCTCGAGACCTGACCCCGGCCTCTCGCACATCCGACTGGCGCGAAGGGCAAGCGTCAGCGTCTCAACTCTTCAAGATGTTGCCTTACGAGTTTGAGAAACGCATCGTCGGTGCTCAAGGCTAAGCACTTCGAAAAATCAGCGAAAGCTGAATCGATTTTTCCCATTTCTTGGAAAGTGCGAGCCCGGTTGTAAAGCGCCAGAGCGTCAACAGGATCTGCTTCGAGCGCCTTTGCGAAAAAGGCGACGGCTTCTGAATAGTTTCTGAGCTMGAAATGGATCGTTGCAACCGTTCGATACGTGGCCGACTCCCGGTATCCGAGTTCTATGGCGCGAGCAAGATCAGCCAGTGCAGCTTCGAAGTTGTCACTCATGGCCAAGGCCGTGCCACGATCAGCGAGTGCCAAAGCGTTCGTCGGATCGATGGTCAATACGTCACTGTAGAGGTCGAGCGCATCGTTGATTCGTCCTTGGGACAGGAACTTCCGCGCTCGCATACAGATGATCGAAAGGTCGAATTGAGCCATTTCCCTAAGTCCTGTGACGGCGAGAATACTACGTGGTTGATTCGATGATTTGCCTCCTCACCAAGTTCAGCGGCACTATGGCGCCGCCGACTGGCGATTCCTCAGCCTGCAGATCTATCCCGATTTCTACGCCAGAATCATCGTGGATAGATAGGTCGGCGGGCGGGATTATGACACAGGGTTGGTTACGGATTGACCTTACCAAGTAGTGTCCGTGCCACGCACGCTCGTACAACCGCCCGTGGGCCGCACTGAGAAATACAACCGCGGTTTCACCCGTCTTTAAGGAGGTGTTTCCCCAGTGGGTCGGTTGCGTTACAAACTCGATGACTGCCCCACTCACCATTCGTTTTAGCGCGTCTCTTGAAAGATAAATGTCATCTATGCGCGCCTTTATCTTGTCGAGGTCGCTGCTGTCAATGACATGAATCAACGCCACGTCGTATTGGGACCCCGACTCCGAAAAGAACTCGGACGCGCGCGCTACGGTTGCCATGGGCGCCCCTCAGCCTCAAGCAGGGGCATATATTTGCTCAATGTTCCAGTGGCTTCTGGAATAGGTATGCCGAGGCGAGCCGGAAATGTCGCGCAGTTGGAATTGCAGAGTTCCGGCAGTGACCCGTCTTTGGGTGGGAATTTGTAGAAGACGTCACTCATGGTCTTTCGCACCCCAAATTTTTCGTGTGCCTCGACGATCGCATCGTATTCTGATTCGCTAACTACGATTTTCTGCTCGACGACAACTTGAGGTTTTCCCCCGGTGCCGCGGGCGATTCCAGGTGAATTTGCAACGTCCCTGAAGACGTTGGTGTCGTCTTGAATTATTCCAGGATGGCGTTCACCGGCGCCAATTCTGGTTACCGCGTCGTACGAGCTCTTGGCGTCCGGCATATCTGGACCCATGCCATAGATTGTCTTCTTGCCCAACGTGTATCCAACATGGCCGGTTACGCGGTAAGGATGCAGCTTGGGGTTCGCTTCCAGATCCTTTATCGAGCCGGCCCCACGGAAACCCACCAAACTTACTTCTCGCGACGGGATGATCTTCTCGGGACCAAACTTGAAATCCAAGTTCAGTGCGTCATCGATCTTACGGTTGAGTCTAGCGAAGCTTTGGCGAGCAAATCCGAGGACCCTTTTGGCACCCCATCCCAGTACCGCGGCGCCTACCGCCATCGCACCAATTCCTCCGGCAGCTGAGTCCTCTGACTCGTATCCGGCGTCGGCGAATCGGCCGCCGATAGCGTCCGTGATGCGCTGCTGCGCCGCCTCGATCGTTTCACCGATCACACTGTGCTCGATGACCTTGCCGATCGCGTACGACACCGGAGCGGCAGCAATGTTCAGTGCCTCGATGGCAATGCCGACCAAGGGGCGGTCCTGGATGTATTCGCTGACGTTCTTGACGAAATAGCCGGTGTCACGCGCCAGCACGTCGATGGCACGATCGCCGAGGGCGACGCCGTACCGCTCTCCGCGGCGACCAGTGATGATCTCAGTGCGATCAGGGAGCGCCAGCGAGTCCGGGGATGGCGCAGGCTCGTTCGATGGCAGCACGAACTCCTTGCGCAGTGCGTCCATGATCTGCGCGCGATCGCTGTTGCCAACGCCACGAGATTTCAGCGCGATGTCAGTGACCTCTGCGCGGCGCCCAGGCGAGATGACATTGCCCTCGTAGGTCATCCTCACCATGTCGGTGAGGGCGCTGGCAGACGTCGGGTCGGCGAGGTCCAGGTGCCACTGCTGCGACAGGCGATGGGCGTAGTCGCGCTGCTGGGGCCCCATGCTTCGGATGGCGTCGGGCAATGACGCGTCACGCATGGCATCCACGATGCTCTGTCCCAGCGCGTTGCCAAAGGCGTCAGTCGCGACGGTCTTCAGACTGAACGTACCGCCTCGCACCTTGTTGGATGCGGCGCTGGTGGTGATGCCAGCGAGCGTACCGGTGAGCAGCTTACCGGCGTCGCCGAACTGGGACATCATGGTGTCGCCGATGTTCTGCTGGACGGCAGCACCAGCGGCCGCACCCACGGCAGCGGCCGCGACGCCGCGCCAACTGAACGGGGCGTTGGTCAGGTGCAGTTCTGCGCTCACACCCTGCGTGACGGCATTGCTCATGGCCGACTGGGCCGCGGCGTTGACGTACGTGTTGCTGCTGACGGTGCCAAGGCCGCTGACGCCAGCGGATGCTGCTCCTCCAACCGCACTGGCCGCCACTTGCTTCCAGCTGAACTTGGCCTGGTTCATTGCCACGCCGACCAACTGGCTGGCGATGGAGCCGACGGCTGCGCCGATCGCGCCGGCAACCATACCGGTCGTTGTGCCTGCAACGGCCGCTGAAGCGGCCATCGCGCCGGCCATGCTTCCGCCTGCGAAAGCAGAAGAGGCTGCAGCAGACATCAGACTCGCTGCGGCCCCCGCCGTATAGATCGTCACGATCACGGCCACGACGATCATGATGATCATGCCGATCGTGCCGCAGCCCTTGTCCGCCTTGGGTGCCGGGATGTTCGGCGAGGTGTCGCCCACGACATCGGTGGCGTCGTAGGGCTTGAAGGTGGAGACGTTGTTGGAGGTGCCGCCGATGTTGCTGGGCAGGTCGATGGTCTGGCCGGTGCGCAGGTCRGMGTCGCCGCGCAGGCCATTGGCCTGGGCGATGCGCCACCATTGGCTGGARTCRCCGTAGGCGGCTTGSGCGATGGCYTGCAGGCTGTCGCCGGGGCGCACGGTGAASGAGCCGACGCCGGGGGCGGGGTAGCCGCCGGAGATGGSGCGGAAGCCGAAGTTGAAGTCGGMCTCRTGCTGGAAGTTGGCGTTGCCCTGGCTGGTGCGCGGATCGAGCTCGTTAGGSCCCAGSCCGTGCTTGCCCATGATC
>NZ_JBFUGE010000203.1:0-10618 GCF_056403075.1 Ideonella sp. P3_A4
GGCTGGGCCAGCGGTTGGCCGCCGAGACCCGCCGCATTGTTGGCGGTGGTCTTCTTGGCGCCCCAGCTCAGCCCGCCGTCGCTGGAGGTGCTGCTCAGCAGCAGGTCGCCGGCATTGGCGTCGTCCCAGGTGGCGTAGCAGTTGCCGTAGTGGGGGCTCGTCTTGGTGTTGTCGCAGGCGATCCAGGTCTTGTCGTAGAACCCGGTGGTGGTGGAAACGGTCACCGGCGCGCCCCAGCTCAGGCCGCCATCGGTCGAGCGGCTGACCACCACGGCCTTGCCGGCGCCGCCGTTGATGGGAAGCGAAAGGATCAGCCATGCGCCGTGCTTCGCGTCGTAGGCCACAGAAGGGTCGGACACCCGGTCGTACGGCCCGGCCGGCGTGCTGTTGACGGTGATCGAGGGCAGAAAGCCGTGGACCCACGTCTTGCCGCGGTCTTGCGAGGTGGCAAACCCGATGTCGGAAGAGCCGCCGTCGAAGAAGCGGCCGGTCTGGAACGCCCCGACCACCGTCGTGCCAAAGGCGAACGTATCGGGCTCGACCTCGGTGGCGTGTTGGCTGTCTGTGTTGGTGAACGGATCGGTGCTGACCCGTTTGGCGGCCGAAGCGGGGCCGGCCATCAGCGCCAAAGACAGCGCCGAAATGCAGATCGAAAGACGGGGCAATGTTCGCATTGGTTTCTCCTGGAGATTGACAGTGAAACGCATCACATGGCCGGCGGCGGCTTGCCGTCAGTCGTTGTGCCGAGGCAGACCACGGGGGATCATCTCCTTTGAAAAAGGGCGTGGCTCGGGTCGCGGCACGGCGCCGAGGGTAACGATGCCACGAACCCATGGGAATCACCCCGACGGTCGTCGGGTGTCATCGGCTGACGATTGTTGACGCTGTCGCCGCCTACAGGACCCAGGTGCGCAGCGGCAGCCAGCCGATGGTGGCTGCATAGGCGGCAATGCTCGCGAGCCCCAGCGACGACAGACCCACGTAGGCGCGAATCAATCGGGGGGCGGCTCGATGGCGCAGCGTCAACACCATGCCCGTCAATGCCAGCAACGGATACAGCACGCTGCAGACCAGGATCAGCAGCGAATAGGGGCCGACGTTCGCCAGTTGCTCAACGGAGGTGCTGCCGGAACCCGTCACGGCCAGCAGAGGCAGCGCCAGCGTCACCGCCAATGACGCGATGGCCGCCAAGGGCAGCAGGCGAAAGCACAAGCCGCCGGTGTCTGCCAGTCTTCCGCGCCGGTACGCGATGAGCCAGGGGATCAGCATGACGACGCCGACCAGCAGACCCAGCAGGAGGATCGCGCCAAGCAGCCACAACCCGACCATGTGCCACAGCGCCACTTTTTGTTGGGCCGAAGTGGCGTTGATCTTGAAGGCCTGGCCATCTTGCTCGACGAAGGCCACGGTCGCTTCGCTGCGGTCCGAGCGGCGAAAGCTGTGTGGGCCCGTCGGCAGGAAATCCTTGCCGCCAACAACCAGCTTGCCTTGGCCGGCTGCCACCCGGCTCACACCGAAGATCTCGGCGTAGGGCCGCATCATGTCGCTGGGCGGGGTGATGGAGCGATAGAAGCCCGCGTACTTTTGCAACTCAGCGTCGCTGACGGCCACCGTCGGCTGCGGATTCAGCGGCAGATCACGTGTCAGCCAGGACTGGATCAGGTGGGCCGCCGGCCCGGCGAAGTCGACGCCCTCGCCACCATTGGCCATCAGCACGTAGCCGGAGCCGTTGCGCAGGGTGTAACCCAGCACGGAGGTGAACGAATCAATGCCGCCGTTGTGTCCTCGAAAGGTGACGCCGCCGTCGACGATCGGCGCATTGCCCAGGCCGTAGCCGTTGCCAAAACCGAACTTCGCACCGAGGTTGGATTCGGCGCGCTCGATGCGTGCCACCGACTCGGGCGTCAATATCTGCCGGCCGTCCACGCTGCCCCGGCCGATGTACAAGCGCGCCAACTGGGCCAGTTCATGGGCACTGGCGACCAGCGAGCCGGCCGGTTTCAGGACGATGTGTTGATACGGCGTTGGCGTGCCACCGGACCCGTAGCTTTTGGCCATGCGGCTGGCCAGCGCGGGTGTCAGCGAAAAATCGGCGCTGACCATGCCCATCGGCACCAGGACGGTCGACCGCATGTAGTCGTCAAAGGTTTGACCGGTGGCCTTCTCGATGGCGTAGCCGGCCACGGCGGCCCCGGCGTTGTTGTAGACCGGGAACGTCCCGGGTCTCCAGCGGCTGGTGAATCCGCCGCTGCTGAAATTGATGCCCTCCAAGGTGGACCAGGCCGCCTCGCTCTTGGACAAGACCCGGTTCGAGATGTCTGGCCAACCGGTGGTGTGTTCCAGCAGATGCACCAGACGCACAGGATCCGTCTCTTCCCAAGGGTTKGTGAAAGGGATTTCCGGCGCAAAGGCATGCAGCGGTGTGTTCAGGCTCAGCCGACCACGTTCCACCAGGGCCATGACACCGATGGCCGTGAGGCCCTTGGCGATGGAGCCGGCCCGAAACGGCGTCTGGGCGGTGGCTGGAATTTGCTTGGCGACATCGGCGAAGCCATAGCCTTTCTCGAAAACGATCTGGCCGTTTTCGATCAGAACCACCGAGGCGCCTGGCACCTCACCGGCCTTGAACAGCTCGGCCAGTCGGCGATCCAGGCCCTCGATATTGCTCGGCAGCGCCGCCTCTTCGGCCGCTGCAGCACCAGCGCTCAACAGCAGTGTGCCGATCAGCAAGCCAATAGGCCGCCAAGCCCGCGTCAACCATGACGGTGGCGCTCGGTGCCGGGTGCAAGTGAGTCCCATGAAGTCTGCCCGTTTGATTAAGTCGGCGCACTGTATGGAACGCCCACCTCGGGCAAGGCCACGATGCGACAGGCTGCATGAACCAGGGGACCAGGCGCAGCGGGACCATTGATAACCACCCCCGCGGCCTCTCCATATTTTCTTCAAACTGTGTGCGTACGCTGTGGGCATCGGGTCGGTTCCGATGTGCGCAGTGCCTGTGTGCTGGGGCCGAGCCGGGTCGATCGGATGCTCAACCCCGCCATGTCCAACGCCGAAGCTTCTCGCACCAAGACGCCTGTCCCGCACCTCGTGCAAAGCGGYGCCGCGATGGACGAGATCGTGCCGCAGGACCGGCGCAAGAAGCTGTGGCTGACCATCGGCGCCGGTGTGCTGGTGGTGGTGGCGCTGTTCGTCGTCTGGCGGATGCTGCCGCGTGGCCTGCAGGTGCCGGCGGTGGACGTGCGCAGCGCGGCGGTGGAAGAGGGCACCTTCTTCGACGAGGTGGTGCTGCGTGCCAAGGCCGATGCGCTGGACTCGGTGGTGCTCGACGCGGTCGACGCCGGCCGGGTCGAAGAGGTCTTTGCCCGCGACGGCGAAACGGTGAAGCAGGGCGACCGGCTGTTCCGCATTTCCAACCCGCAGCGCAACCTCGATCTGCTGCAGCGCCAGTCCGAATCGGCGCAGCAGATCTCCAACCTGTCGAGCCTGCGCGTCGACTACGAGGCGACCAAGTCAGAGCATGTGCGCCGGCTGCAGGACATCGACTTCAACCTCGACCAGGCGCAGAAGAAGCTGGCGCGCGACCAGGGGCTGGCCAACCAGGGCTTCATCTCCGCCGCATCGCTGACCGAATCGAACGACGCGGTCGATCGGTGGCGCCACAAGCGCGACCAGGAGCTGGCGCGCGACGAGATCGAGACCAAGGTCAAGCTGGGTGCGATGTCGCAGCTGGAGCGCGCGGTGGGGCAGATCCAGCAAGGGCTGACGCTCGTGAATGCCTCGGTCGACGCGCTGACCGTGCGCGCCCCCGCCGCCGGCCGCCTGACCGACTTCAACCTGCGCGTCGGTGCCACCGTCAAGACCGACCAGCACATCGGCCGCATCGACGACCCGAGCAAGTTCAAGCTGACGGCGCAGGTCGATGAGTACTACCTGAACCGCATGCGCGTCGGGCTGCAAGGCACCGTGCGGCGCGACGGCAAGGAATACCGCATCGAGGTCACGCGCATCCTGCCGCAGGTCACCGAAGGCCGCTTCACGATGGAGCTGGGCTTCAAGGACGGTGAGCAGAGCGGCTTCAGCCCCGGCCAGAGCCTGGACGCGCAGGTCATGCTCGGCCAGCCCAACAAGGCGCTGCTGCTGCCGAACGCGGCCTTCCTGAACGACTCGGGTGGTGCCTGGGCCTATGTGCTGGCACCGAACGGTGTCGACGCCGAGCGCCGCCCCATTCGCATCGGCCGTCGCAACAACCGCCAGGTCGAGGTGCTGTCGGGCCTGGCTGCAGGCGAGAACGTCATCGTCTCCAGCTACGCGGCTTTCGGCACGGCGCCGCATGTGCAACTGAAGAAGTAGGGCGTTCGCCAACGCCCTCGGTCAACCCATCGGGAGTCCTCGCATGTTGAAACTCGTCAACGTCAACAAGGTGCACCAGAGCGGCGATGTCCGCACACGCGCGCTGGACGGCATCAACCTCTCGATCGCCGCCGGCGAGTACGTGGCCATCGTCGGCCCGTCGGGCTGCGGCAAGTCGACTTTGCTGAGCGTGCTGGGGCTTCTTGAGCCGCCGACCTCGGGCGAGTTCCTGTTCGAGGCGCAAGACGTGGCCAGCTTCGGCGAAGGCACGCTGACCGACCTGCGGCGCGGGCGCATCGGCTTCATCTTCCAGAGCTTCAACCTGATCGACGAGCTGAGCGTGTTCGAGAACGTCGAGCTGGCATTGATCTACACCGGCGTGCCCAAGGCCGAGCGCAAAGAGCGGGTCGACCGCATGCTCGAAAAGCTCGGCGTCGGCCACCGTGCCGGCCATCGGCCGTCGCAACTCTCGGGTGGCCAGCAGCAGCGTGTGGCGATCGCCCGCGCGCTGGTGGCGAAGCCCAGCGTGCTGCTGGCCGACGAGCCGACAGGCAACCTCGACACCGCCCACGGCACCGAGGTGATGAACATCCTGCGCGACATCAATGCCGAGGGCACGACCGTGGTGATGGTGACCCACTCGCCCGAGCACGCGCGCCAGGCCAACCGCGTGGTGCAGATGCTGGACGGCAAGGTCGTCGACGATCTCGCCCAAGCGGCGGCGTGAGGAGCGCAGCATGAACTGGCAAGACCTGCAGATGGGCTGGCGCCTGCTGCTGAAGAGCCCGGGCCATTCGCTGATCATGGTGCTGAGCCTGACAGTCGGCTTCGCGGTCTGGTTCCTGGCGCTGGGCTTCACGCGCTACGAGCTCGCTTTCGACAAGCATGTGCCCGGGCTGGACGAGGTCTACGTCGTCAAGGCAAGGCCGAACTGGGGCGATGCGTCGTGGAGCGAGAACGTGCCGCTGGCGATGAAAGACTCGCTCAAGCGCAGCGGGCTGCCGCTGCAGGCGACGACGGTGCTGCCGTTCTCCGTTGCGGCGACTGTCGGCAACGTTGTGCGCACGGTCGAGTTGACGGTGGTTGACGCAGACTTCGTGCAGGTGTTTCGCATGAAGGCGCTCGAAGGTGATTTGGCGTCGGCGCTGTTGCGGCCCGACGCGGTGGCGCTGACGCAGGAGACGGCGCTGACGCTGTTCGGCGACACGCACGTGGTGGGCAAACAGCTGGACATCGGCGGCCAGCCGTTCCAGGTCGGTGCGGTGGTGGCCGATTCGCCCAAGACCAGCTCGGTTCAGGTCCATGCGCTGGTCGGTGTCGACTCGGCGGCGTGGGCGCCATCGGAGCGTGCACGGGCGCAAGACAGCTGGAACGCCTTTGATGGTGATCACAAGGAGATCGTGACCAACAAGGTCTACCTGCGGCTGCCCGCAGCGGGCCGGCGCGCTGATGCACTGGCCGCGATCGAGCGCGACATCGACAGCTCGGCCTTGCGTGGCCGCCTGAGCGCGGCCGAGATCGCCGAGCTCGGCAGCAAGCTGCCGGTGACGGTGGCGCTGGGCCCGCTGGCCGACTCGTACATGGACAGCGAAGCGCGCAACAACAGCGGCCCCAAGGGCGACCCGATCGCCAACCTGGCGATGAACGGCGTGGCGCTGCTGATCCTGCTGCTGACAGCGGGCAACTACATCAACCTGGCCAACATCCGCGTGGTGCAGCGCGAGCGCGAGATGGCCGTGCGCAAGGCGCTGGGTGCGCGGCCGGCGCAGCTGGCGACGCAGCTGGTGGCCGAGTCGATCCTGGTCTCGCTGATCGCGGCGGTGCTCGGTGCGCTGCTGGCGATGGTGCTGCTGCCGTTCTGGTCCGACCTGACCGAGCACGACATCGGCGGCCTGCTGACCACTGCCGACTACGTGGCGTTCGCGGTGATCGTGCTCGTGGCCGGCGTGGTGGTGGGCGTCGGTGCCGGGGCCTACCCGGCGTGGACGGCGCTGAAGATGCGCGTGACGCCGGTGCTGGGCGGCCGCGGCGGCAGCGACACACCGGGCGGCCTGCTGCTGCGCCGCATCCTCACGGTGCTGCAGTTCAGCATCGCGATGTTCGTCACCGCGATGATCGTGACGATCGCCTGGCAGATCCAGTTCCTCAAACGCATCGACTATGGCTACCCGGTCGACGGGCTGATCACCGCCAAGCTGCCGAGTGGTCTGGGCAAGGCCGAGGTGGACAGCTTCGCGGCCGCGCTGCAGACGCTGCCCGAGGTGCGCAGCGTGGCGCGCAGTAGCTCGTCCAGCGCCAACCGGCCCTTTGCGATGCCCAACGGCGAAAGCCTGATGCTCGGCACGCGGCTGGTCGGCGCTACGTATTTCTCGACGCTGCAGCTCGGCGCGCAAGCCGGCCGCGTGTTCGACGCACGCCAGGACGGCGGCGAGTCTCGCGACGTGGTGGTGCTGAACCGGCAGGCCGCGGTGCGCCTGGGCTATGCAGAGCCGTCGGCGGCGGTGGGCCAGTTCATTCGCATGGAGGGCAAGGAGGTGCAGGTCGTGGGCATCGCCCAGGACGTGCGCAACGGCTTCACCGCCGGCCAGCCGCGCCCGCTGGTCTATGCGCTGTCGGACGCGGCACCGGACCTGACGATCCGCACCAACGCGAGCTTCGATGCCGCGCAGGCCGCGGTGACGAAGGTCTGGCAAGAGCACTTCCCGGCGCGCTACCTGGCCATGCGCGAGTTGCGTGCGCAGCTCGAGACGAACGCCGGTGGTCCGATGGCGGTGCTGCTGACCTGCGTGGTGGTGGCGATCGTGATCGTGCCGCTGGCGGTGTTCAGCATCTACGTGCTGTCGGCCGTGGTGGTGCAGCGGCGCGCGCGTGAGTTCGTGGTGCGCAAGCTCTACGGTGCCCGGCAGGGCGACATCGCCAAACTGCTGCTGCGCGAGTTCGGCCTGCTGCAGGGGATCGCCGCGGTGCTCAGCCTGCCGCTGGCCTACTTCGTCGGCCGGTCGTTCGTCGAGCGTTTTGCCGACCAGGCGTCGATCGGCCTGTGGGCCGTGCTGGCCGCGTTGGCCGGGGCCTTGCTGATCACCGGGATCGCAACCTTCCGCCACATCTTCGCGGCGTCGCGGTTGCCGCCGGCGGCGGTGTTGCGGGCGGGCTGAGGCTTGTGGTGGGCGGGGCGTTGCACGCGCCCCGCCGCGGCGTTCACGACGGCTGCATCAGCGTCTGGTCACCGAAGAAGCCGACCAAGCGCGCGATGCCTTCGTCGATCTCCTGCGGCGTCAGGTAGCTACAGGCCAGTCGCAGCTCGTGGCGGCCGCCGCTGGTCAGGTAGAAGCTGCTCATCGGTGTCCACAAGACGCCGTGCCGCTCGGCACACCGCTTCAGCAAGGCCTCGTCGGCGACCACCGGCAGACGCACGCGCACGAAGAAGCCACCCTGCGGGGCCTGCCACACGATGCCGCGCTCGGCGGCTTGCTCTGGCGGCAGCGCAGCCGACAGGGCAGCGAGCAGGTGCCGCAGGTTGCGTTGGTACAGGCGCGCTTTGTCGATGCCGACGGCGGCGAGCGAGCCGCCGTTCTCCAGCATCATGCCGCCGACGATGGCCTGGCAGATCGGCGAGGTGTTCACCGTCAACATGCTCTTGACCAGCGTCAGCTCGTCAGCCAGCAGGCTGGCCTCGCCGTTGGCATTGATCACCGGCTGGTCCGCGACCATGAAGCCCACGCGCACACCGGGCAAACAGATCTTGGCGCAGGTCGCGAGGTAGACCACGCGTTGCTGCGTGTCGAGCGACTTCAGCGTGGGCAGCTTGTTGTCGGCCTCGGCGGTGAAGCCGTAGGCGTTGTCCTCCAGCAGCAGGAAGTCGTGTTCCTCGGCCAGCGCGAGCAGGGCGTGGCGCGTGGCCAGCGACATCAGCGTGCCACTGGGGTTGGAGAAGTCGGGCGCCACGTACAGCGCGCGGATGCGTTGGCCGGCCTGGCGTGCCGTGGTGCAGGCGCGCGCAAGTGCCGGCAGGTCCACACCGCCATCGGCCTCGCCGATGGCCACCGGCTCGATGCCGAGCACACGGGCCGCGCCCGAGATGCCGACGAAGCAGGGCTCGACGACGGCGAGCAGGTCTTCGGGCGTCGGGCACAACACCCGCAGCGCGAGCACCATCGCCTCTTGGCAGCCGACCGTGACGACGATGGCGCGCGGGTCGACGCTGATGCCTTCGTCCAGCCGCAGCGAATGGGCGAGCAGGCCGTTGATGATGCCGCGGGCTGGCCCGTACTGGTACAGCAGGCGCGTGGCGCGCTGCTCGGTCAGGCCACGGTCTTCGACCAGGTGGTGGCGATAACGCTCGAGGTAGCGGCCGACGTCGAGGTTGTCGAAGAAGCTGGCGTGCGGCGCACCTGGTGCGAACGAGATGGCGTCGGGGTAGCGGTCGATCACCTCGTTGAGAAAGTTCAGCGCCCCCATGCCGGGGTCGTCGAGCGCGGCCAGCAAGGCGGCCTTCTGCAGGCGGGCGCCGCCGGTGTCGGCGTGTGTGGGAGTCAAGGTCGAGCTCATGCAGCGGCTACTTTCTGAAGAACGTCTTGGCTGTACAGGCGGTGCCCCTGCTCGAGCGCGAACTGGGCCATGTAGGTGCGGAAGGTGTCGAGCGGTTCTTCGCACAACACCAGCATGCGGCGGTTGGGAATCACCGCGGGGCTGGCAAGTGCGGCGAGGCGGGCTTCGATCGCCGCGTCCATCTGCGCTGGCTCGACCACTTCGTCGAACAGCGCCGCCGCATCCGGCTCGCGGGCGAAGACACGGCGACCGGACAGGATGATCTGGCGCGCGAGGCGGGCACCGGCAATGCGCGGCAGCCGCAGGTTCGCGACGCCAGGCACGATGCCCTCTTGCGCGGCGGGCAAGGCGAAGTAGCTGTCTGCCGCGGCGATGATGTGGTCGCAGGTCAACAGCAGTTGCGCACCACCGCCGATCGCGAACGCATCGACGGCGGCGACCCAGGGTTTCATGACCGTGCGGAATTCGTCGATAGCGCTATCGCCGTCGACACGAATACGCAGGCCGTGCAGCAGCTTGTTGAGCGTGCCGAACTCGCGCCGCAACAAAAAGTCGGCATACGAGATCTGGCCGCGGTGCAGCTCTTTCAGGTTGATGCCGGCGCTGAACACCCGGCGGCCGCGGTAGCGCGGGTGGGTCATCTCGCCGCCGCGCAGCAGGCCGACGCTGAGGCTGTCGTCCAGCAACGCGATGTCGACGGCAGTTTCGAACTGGTCGATCAACTCGTCGTCTTCTGCGTTCAGGCAGGCCGGGTTGTGGAACGTCAGGTGCGCGGCCTGGCTGCGTGCTTCGAGCACCACTTTTCCAAGATCCAGCCGGCGATCACGCTGGAAGGCGGGCAGCAGTTCGAGCGCGGCGGCCGTTGGCTGCAACAGGCGCGTGACGAGGTCCAGGCCGATCGCGGGGTCGCGCAGCAGCTCGCTGAAGAACAGCGCCTGGTCGATCTCCAGGCCCTCCTTGTCGCGCTGCAGTTGGCGCCGTTCTTCGGCCAGTTGCGTGGGCGTTGGCAGCAAACCTGGAAAGCGCGCGGCCACTTGCGCCGCGAGCGTGGACAGCGGCACATGGCCGGTCAGCGGCGCGATGAGCGTGCGATGGATGTTGTGCGCATGGCGGCGCAGAAAGGCCACGCGGCTGCGCCGGCTGGCGGCGTGGAGCTGGTCGACGACCGCCTGCTCGCCGGCCGACCGCGCGGCCTTGGGCGGCAGCCGGCGCGCCAGCGAGGCGCCTTCTTCGACGAACTGCCGCAACGCGACGGCGTCTTCATTCAGATGCCCGCCGTACGCGGGTGAAAACGATAGCCACGAGAGGCTGGCACGCTCGAGATCAGCAATCGAATCGGTCGACATGGGCAGTGAAATTCCGGCAATGCAACGCTGGGGTGAGTCAATGCAAATGCGGGGCAGAACACCAGTGCCTTTCGTCACGCCGGCGGTCGTGCGCGACGCGGCATCGTGTTCGCGTTTTCCAACTGCCTCGGACCCATGGACAACACGTGCGTCGACTACGAGAAGAAGGACGGGGTGGCCTGGGTCACCTTGAACCGTCCGCACGTCTTGAACGCGCTGAGCCTGCGCACGCATGAAGAGCTGGCGGCTATCTGGGATGACTACGAGCGTGACGACTCGCTGCGCGTGGCGGTCCTTTCGGGCCATGGTGGGCGCGCCTTCTCGGTCGGCCAGGACCTGAAGGAACTCGCCGCGCACAACGAGGGTGGCGC
>NZ_JBFUGE010000204.1:0-10559 GCF_056403075.1 Ideonella sp. P3_A4
CACGGGTGCTGACCGCCTGCAGCAGTGCCACCCCGATGAGCTTGGCGCGGGTGTCGTCGATCAGCGCGGTCGGGCTGGCTTGCATGTCGATCGGCAACGCAGCGGTGTCACGCAGCGTCGAAGGGCCCAGCACCGGCAGCATCACGTACGGGCCGGACGGCATGCCCCAGCGGCCCAGCGTCTGACCGAAGTCTTCCGACTGCTTCTCGAGGCCGATCTCGGTGCCAATGTCGAGCAAGCCGCCGAAGCCGAGCACGCTGTTGGTGGCGACCCGCATACCCATTTGCAGCGAACTTTCGAACTTGCCCTGCAGCAGATGGTTCACGGTGGACCAGGCGTCGGCCACGTTGCCGAACACGTTCTCGATCAAGGTGCGCACGTACTCGGGCACGACGTCCTTGTAGGCCTGGGCGACCGGCTTCAGCACCGCGGTATCGACCGCCTCGTTGAACGAGAAGACCGAGCGATTCCAGGATTCGAACGGGTCCTTCTTCGACGCTGCCGGCTTGGCGGCAGGCGCGTCCGCCGACTCAGCATCGGGGGCCGAGGCCGCGCCAGCGGCCGCAGCGGCAACCAACACCGGCGCCGCGGCCACCGCGTCGACTTCGTCGGCGCGCGCGGCGCCGCTCAGCACCAGCGCGATCGCGCAGGCAGCGGCCAGCTTCATTTCTTGTCCCCGTTCTCGTTGCCGGCGTCGCCGGCCTTGCTCAGCAGCATTTGCCCGATCAGGTTCTCAAGAACGATCGCCGACTGGGTTTGCTTGATCACGTCGCCGGCGGCGAAGTTCTTCTCGTCAGCACCGGGGTCGATGCCGATGTACTGGTCGCCCAACAGGCCCGCGGTCAGGATCTTGGCCGACGAGTCCTTCGGGAACTCGACGCCGCTCGAGATCTGCAGGCTGACCACGCCCTGGTAGGTCTTCGGGTCCAGCTTGATCGAGGTCACGCGGCCGACCACCACGCCGGCCGAACGCACCGGTGCGCGGACCTTCAGGCCGCCGATGTTGTCGAAGCGGGCCTGCAGGCCGTAGGTCTGGCCGTTGGTGAAGCTGGCCAGGTTGGCGGCCTTCAGCGCCACGAACAGCAGCGCCGCAATGCCCATCAACACGAACAGGCCGACGAGGGTTTCGATGCTTTTCTTTGCCATCGTTTGATCCTTAGCGCGTAGAGAACATCAGCGCCGTGAGAATGAAGTCCATGCCCAGCACCGACAGTGACGAGATCACGACGGTGCGTGTGGTGGCATAGGCCACGCCTTCCGGCGTGGCTTCTGTGACATAGCCTTGGTAGAGCGCGACGGCTGTACAGATGATGCCGAACACGCCGCTCTTGATGACGCCGTTGCCGACATCGCGCCAGACGTCGACGCCGCTTTGCTGGATCGACCAGAAGTTGCCCGGGTCGATGCCGATCAGGCCAACCGCCACGACCCACGCCCCCGAGATGCCAATGGCCGAGAACAGGATCGCCAGCAGCGGCATCGAGATCGCCCCGGCCAGAAAGCGCGGCGCCAACACCCGCTGGCGCGGGTCGATCGCCATCAGCTCCAGCGCGGCGATCTGCTCACCCGCCTTCATCAGCCCGATCTCAGCCGTCAGCGAAGTGCCGGCGCGGCCGGCGAACAGCAACGCGGTCACCACCGGGCCCAGTTCGCGCACCAGCGAGAGGTTGACCACCAGGCCCAGCGACTCGGCTGCCCCGTAGGTGGCCAGCGCGTAGTACATCTGCAGCGCGAGCACAAAGCCCACCGCCATGCCCGAGGCCAGGATGATGACCAGCGAGCGGTTGCCGATCGCATGGATCTGCGAAACGACCAAGCCGAAACGGCGCAATGCCGCCGGCAGCGCCGCCAGCAGGTCGACGAAGAACATGGCCGACCGGCCCCAACCGCCCAAGCCGCGCATTGCCCAAGCGCCGATGGAGGCGAGCCAGTTCATGCCTTGCCTCGCAGACCGTAGTCGACGGCCATTTCGGGCGCCGGGTAGTGGAACTTGACCGGCCCGTCGGGCTCGCCGCGCACGAACTGGCGCACTTCAGGATCGGTGCTGGCCATCAGTTCGGCCGGCGTGCCCTGCGCCACGAGGCGGCCGCCGGCGGCCAGCAACACGACCCAGTCGCTGATGGCCATGCACTCGGGCACATCGTGCGAGATGACCAGCGAGGTAGCACCGGTCACGTCGTTCAGCGTCCGAATCAGGTTCGCCGCCACGCCCATCGAGATCAGGTCCAGCCCGGCGAACGGCTCGTCGTACATGATCAGTTCGGGGTCGAGCGCGATGGCGCGTGCGAGCGCGACGCGGCGCGCCATGCCGCCCGAAACCTCGCTGATCTTCAGCGGGGCCGCACCGCGCAGGCCGACCGCGTTGAGTTTCATCAGCACGATGTCGTGGATCAGCTCGTCCGGCAGGTCGGTCATCTCGCGCAGCGGGAAGGCCACGTTGTCGTAGACCGTCAAGTCGGTGAACAAAGCGCCGAACTGGAACAACATGCCCAGGCGGCGGCGCATGCGGTAGAGCTGCGCCCGGTCACGCACGTTAACGACTTCACCGTCGAAGACGACACGGCCCGAATTGGCCGCGTGAACGCCGCCAATCAGACGCAGCAGGGTCGTCTTGCCGCAGCCCGAGCCGCCCAGGACGGCCGTGACTTTGCCTCGCATGAAGCGAAGGCTGATGTCGTTCAGAATCGTCCGGCTGGCGTCATATCCAAACGTGACGTGATCAATCTCTATGAAGGCGTCGCTCATCTCGGGCAGGGATTTCCCGAGGATTGTCGCATGGGCTTTCTGGTCGACCGGGGTGGGCCGGGCGCTTTGCCCAGCCGTCACCTACGGACACGTCGCAGCAACACGACAAGCCTGGCCGGCGTGTGCTAGCAGCAAGATTCAGCGGGGCAGCGTCGAAGAACCCATCAAGAACTCGTCGACGGACCGCGCGGCTTGGCGGCCTTCGCGGATCGCCCAGACCACCAGCGACTGGCCGCGGCGCATGTCGCCGGCAGCGAACACCTTGTCGACATTGGTCTTGTAGCCATTGGCTGCATCGGTGCCTGCCTTGGCGTTGCCGCGCATGTCCAGCTCGACGCCGAAGGCCTCGATGACCGTCGCTACCGGGCTGACAAAGCCCATCGCCAGCAGCGCGAGGTCGGCCTTCAGCAGCTGTTCGCTGTTCGGCACCTCGACCATCTTGCCGCCCTTCCACTCGACGCGCACCGTCTTTAGGCCAGTCAGCTTGCCCTTCTCGCCGACGAACTCTTTGGTGGCGATCGCGAACTCGCGCTGGCAGCCTTCTTCGTGGCTGGACGAGCTGCGCAGCTTGTACGGCCAGTACGGCCAGGTCAGCGGCTTGTCTTCTGTTTCCGGCGGCATCGGCATCAGCTCGAACTGCGTCACGCTGGTCGCGCCGTGGCGGTTGCTGGTGCCGACGCAGTCGCTGCCGGTGTCACCGCCGCCGATCACGATCACGTGCTTGCCGTCGGCGCGGATCTGGCCCTTCAGCTTGTCACCAGCGTTGAGCTTGTTCTGCTGCGGCAGGAACTCCATCGCGAAGTGCACACCGTCCAGGTCACGGCCGGGCACCGGCAGGTCGCGCGAGGCCTCAGCCCCACCGGCCAACAGCACCGCGTCGAACTCGGCCTTCAGCTCGTCCGGCGTGACACTGGACTTGGCCCAGTTGGTGATCTTCGATCCCTTTGGCAGCTCACCGACCATCACGCCAGTGCGGAAGACGACGCCTTCAGCCTCCATCTGCGCGACGCGGCGGTCGATGTGCGCCTTCTCCATCTTGAAGTCCGGGATGCCGTAGCGCAGCAGGCCGCCCGCGCGGTCGTTCTTTTCGAACACCGTCACCGCATGGCCAGCACGTGCCAGCTGCTGCGCCGCCGCCAGGCCCGCCGGGCCGGAGCCGACCACGGCCACCTTCTTGCCTGTCTTCACCGTCGCCGGCTGCGGCTTGACCCAGCCTTCTTCCCAGGCTCGGTCGATGATCGCGTGCTCGATGGACTTGATGCCGACCGGGTCGTCGTTGACGTTCAACGTGCAGGCCGCTTCGCAAGGCGCCGGGCAGATGCGGCCGGTGAACTCGGGGAAATTGTTGGTGCTGTGCAGCACCGTGATCGCGTTCTTCCAGTCGCCCCGGTAGACCAGGTCGTTGAAGTCCGGAATCACGTTGTTGACCGGGCAGCCGTTGTTGCAGAACGGTGTGCCGCAGTCCATGCAGCGCGCGCCTTGCACTTTGGCCTCGTCGGCGGCCAAGCCGATGACGAATTCCTTGTAGTGCTTCAGCCGCTGGGGGACGGGCGCGTAGCTTTCTTCGACGCGCTCGTACTCGAGGAAGCCGGTGACTTTTCCCATGGTGTGCTCTTCAGATCCTTGGCTTACTTCGAGGTCAACGACTTGCCGGCCTTGGTGGCGGACTTCTTGTCTGCGGGCTTGCCAACCGCCTTGTCGATCGCTTCGATCGTTTCGCGAGTGGCATGCAACTCGCCCAGCGCGCGTTTGTATTCGGTCGGGAAGACCTTGACGAACTTGGCGCGCGAGTCGGCCCAGTGGTCGAGGATGTCGCGAGCGCGCAGCGAACCGGTCCACTTGTGGTGGTCTTCGATCAGCCGCTTCAGCAACGCTTCGTCGGTCTGCTGCTTGTGCCAGATCGCCGGGTCGACGGTGTCTTCTTGCTCAGCCGTGCTGAGGACCTTTTCGAGCAGGACCATCGTGGTGTTGCAGCGCTTGGCGAACTGGCCGTCTTCGTCGAACACGTAGGCAATGCCGCCGGACATGCCGGCCGCGAAGTTGCGGCCGGTCTTGCCCAGCACGACCGCTGTGCCACCGGTCATGTACTCGCAGCCATGGTCTCCGGTGCCTTCGACCACCGCTGTCGCACCTGACAGCCGCACCGCAAAGCGCTCGCCGGCCACGCCGCGGAAAAAGGCCTCACCACTCGTCGCGCCATACAGCGCGGTGTTGCCGACGATGATGTTGGCCGTCGCGTCACCGCGGAAGTCGATGCTTGGTCGCACGACCACGCGGCCGCCGGACAGGCCCTTGCCCGTGTAGTCGTTCGCCTCACCGATCAGGTACAGCGTGATGCCCTGGGCCAGGAAGGCCGCGAAGCTCTGACCACCGGTGCCCTCCATCTGGATGAACACCGTGTGGTCGGGCAGTCCTTCAGGCCGCAGGCGAATCAGCTCGCCCGACAACATCGCGCCGACCGAGCGGTTGACGTTGCGCGCGTCCTGCATGAACTGGATCTTCTCGCCGGTCTCGAAAGCATCGCGGCACTTCTGGATCAGCTTCTTGTCCAGCGCGCGATCCAGGCCATGGTCCTGCTCTTCGACATGGAAGCGCGCGACCTCGGCGGGTACCTGCGGCCGGTGGAACACGCGACTGAAGTCCAGGCCACGAGCCTTCCAGTGGCTGATGGCCTTGCGCGTGTCCAACAAGTCGGCGCGGCCGATCAGCTCGTCGAACTTGCGGATGCCCAGCTGCGCCATCAGCTGGCGCGCCTCTTCGGCGACGAAGAAAAAATAGTTGACGACGTGCTCGGGCTTGCCGTTGAACTTGGCGCGCAGCACCGGGTCTTGCGTGGCCACACCTACCGGGCAGGTGTTCAGGTGGCACTTGCGCATCATGATGCAGCCCTCGACGACCAGCGGCGCGGTCGCGAAGCCGAACTCGTCGGCCCCGAGCAGCGCGCCGATCACGACATCGCGGCCGGTCTTCATCTGGCCGTCGGCCTGCACGCGAACGCGGCCGCGCAAGCGGTTCAGCACCAGCGTTTGCTGCGTCTCGGCCAGGCCCAGCTCCCACGGCGTACCAGCATGCTTGATGCTCGACCACGGCGAGGCGCCGGTGCCGCCATCGTGCCCGGCGATCACCAGGTGATCGGCCTTGCACTTGGTGACGCCGGCGGCGATGGTGCCCACACCGACTTCGGACACCAGCTTGACGCTGATCGATGCGCGCGGGTTCGCATTCTTCAGGTCGTGGATCAGCTGCGCCAGGTCCTCGATCGAATAGATGTCGTGGTGCGGCGGTGGGCTGATCAAGCCGACGCCCGGCACCGAGTAGCGCAGGAAGCCGATGTAATCACTGACCTTGCCGCCGGGCAGTTGGCCGCCCTCGCCCGGCTTGGCGCCCTGGGCCATCTTGATCTGGATCTGGTCGGCCGAGACCAGGTACTCGGTCGTCACGCCAAAGCGGCCCGAAGCGACCTGCTTGATCTTCGAGCGCAGGCTGTCGCCGTCCTTCAGCTCGTAGTCGGCCTGCACAACGCCAGCGCCGATCACGTCCGACACCTTGGTGCCGGTGGTGATCGGGATGCCCTTGAGCTCGTTGCGATAGCGCGCCGGGTCCTCGCCGCCTTCGCCGGTGTTGCTCTTGCCGCCGATGCGGTTCATCGCAATCGCCAGTGTCGTATGCGCCTCAGTCGAGATCGAGCCAAGCGACATCGCGCCAGTAGCGAAACGCTTGACGATGTCCGCAGCCGATTCCACCTCGTCGACCGAGATCGCCTTCGCGGGATCGAACTTGAACTCGAACAACCCGCGCAGCGTCAGATGACGCTTGCTCTGATCGTTGATGAGCTGGGCGTATTCCTTGTAGGTGTCGAACTTGCCCGAGCGCGTGCTGTGCTGCAGCTTGGCGATCGCGTCCGGCGTCCACATGTGCTCTTCACCGCGCACGCGCCAGGCGTACTCGCCGCCGGTTTCAAGCAAGCCCTCCAGCAGCGGGTCTTCGCCAAAGGCGGCGCGGTGGTTGCGCAGCGCCTCTTCGKCCACCTCGAAGACACCGATGCCTTCGACCTGTGTGGCGGTGCCGCGGAAGTACTTGCCGACCATGTCCTTGTTGAGACCGATGGCCTCGAACAGCTGCGCACCGCAGTACGACATGTACGTCGACACGCCCATCTTGGACATGATCTTCGACAGGCCCTTGCCGATCGCCTTGACGTAGTTGTAGATGGCCTTGTCGGCCGACAACTCGCCCGGCAGCTCCTGGTGCATCGCCGCCAGCGTTTCCATCGCCAGATACGGGTGCACGGCTTCGGCGCCGTAGCCGGCCAACACCGCGAAGTGGTGGACCTCGCGTGCCGAGGCCGTCTCGACGACCAGGCCGGCCGTCGTGCGCAGCCCTGCACGCACCAGGTGGTGGTGGATGGCCGACAACGCCAGCAGCGCCGGGATCGCAAGGTTCGCGCGGTCCATCCGGCGGTCGCTGATGATCAGGATGTTGTGGCCGCTCTTGATCGCGTCGACGCTCTCGGCGCACAGCGATGCCAGCTTGGCCTCGATGCCGGCCTTGCCCCAGGCCAGCGGATAGGTGATGTCGATCTCGTAGGGCTTGAACTTGCCACCGGTCGCGCCTTCGATGTTGCGCAGCCGGGCCATGCCCTTGAAGTCGAGCACCGGCTGGGCCACCTCCAGCCGCATCGGCGGGTTGACCGCGTTGATGTCGAGCAGGTTGGGCTTCGGGCCGATGAAGCTGTTCAGGCTCATCACGATCGCTTCGCGGATCGGATCGATCGGCGGGTTCGTGACCTGGGCGAACAGCTGCTTGAAGTAGTTGTACAGCGGCTTGTTCTTGTCCGACAGCACCGCGAGCGGCGAGTCGTTGCCCATCGAACCGATGCCTTCTTCGCCGGCGGTGGCCATAGGCGCGAGCAGGAACTTCAGGTCTTCCTGCGTGTAGCCGAATGCCTGCTGGCGGTCGAGCAGGCTTTCGGTGAAGGCGGCGGTCGGTGCGTCGCCGACGGGAATCGAGTCGAGCCGCACGCGGACGTTGTCGATCCACTGGCGATAGGGTCGAGCGCTGGCGAACTGGTTCTTCAGCTCTTCGTCGTCGACGATGCGGCCTTGCTCCAGGTCAATCAGGAACATCTTGCCAGGCTGCAGGCGCCACTTCTTGACGATGTGGTTCTCGGGGATGGGCAACACGCCCGATTCCGACGCCATCACCACCAGGTCGTCGTTGGTGACGATGTAGCGCGCCGGACGCAGGCCGTTGCGGTCCAGCGTCGCGCCGATCTGCTTGCCATCGGTGAAGACCATCGCGGCGGGGCCGTCCCACGGCTCCATCATCGACGCGTGGTACTCGTAGAACGCGCGACGACGCGGGTCCATCATCTCGTGCTGTTCCCACGCCTCGGGAATCATCATCATCGCTGCGTGCGCGAGCGGGTATCCGCTCATCGTCAGCAGCTCGAGCGCGTTGTCGAAGGTGGCGGTGTCGCTCTGGCCTTCGAAGCTGATCGGGTAGAGCTTCTTCAGGTCGTCGCCCAACACCGGCGACTTCATCACGCCCTCGCGGGCACGCATCCAGTTGAAGTTGCCCTTGACGGTGTTGATCTCGCCGTTGTGCGCGACCATGCGGTACGGGTGCGACAGCGGCCACTCGGGGAAGGTGTTGGTCGAGAAGCGCTGATGCACCAGCGCCAGAGCCGACACGGCGCGCGGATCCGACAGGTCCTTGTAGTACTGGCCGACCTGGTTCGCCAGCAGCAGGCCCTTGTAGATGATCGTGCGGCAGCTCATGCTGGGCACGTAGTACTCGCGGCTGTGGGTCAGCTTCAGCGCCTGGATCGCCGCCGAGGCCGTCTTGCGGATCACATAGAGCTTGCGTTCCAGCGCATCGGGCACGATCACGTCAGCACCGCGGCCGATGAAGACTTGGCGGATCACCGGCTCGGTCAGGCGCACGGTCGGCGACATCGGCATGTCAGCGTCGACTGGCACATCGCGCCAGCCCAGCAGCACCTGGCCTTCAGCCTTGATGGCGCGCTCCAACTCCTGCACRCAGGCCAGCCGCGAGGCGTGTTCCTTCGGCAGGAAGATCATGCCGACGCCGTATTCGCCCGGCGGCGGCAGCGTGACGCCTTGCGCCGCCATCTCGGCGCGGAAGAAGTCGTCGGGGATCTGGATCAGGATGCCGGCGCCGTCGCCCATCAGCTTGTCGGCACCCACCGCACCGCGGTGGTCCAGGTTCTCGAGGATCTTCAGCCCCTGGGCAATGATCGCGTGTGCCTTCTGCCCCTTGATGTGGGCGACAAAGCCAACCCCGCAGGCGTCTTTCTCGTTGCGCGGGTCATACAGACCGTGCGCCGCCAGATCCTGGATTTCTTCGGCGGAGGGATGGGGGGCGAGGGTCGACAAAGGACCCGGCGTGGCCTTGGACATGGGCAACGCTCCTCGACGTTGGCTAGGGGAAACGCGAGGTTAAAAGAAAGCCGGGGCAGCGACAAGCGCTATTAATTGGGGTCAGGTTCAAATAACTAAGCCATGGGTGGCCTTCATCATTTAATTAGGGACAGTCTTTATTGATGCCTTTGGCGGCCGTCCGCGCGGCCGGGTGGCGAGTGAGCGCGCGGTCAGCCGCTCCAGCTCGGCGACGAAGGCGGGGTCGCCCAATGGCCGCCCGCCCGCCAGTGCGGACACGATTCGTTGCGCCTCCAGCGACCCCACCCCCCGCTCCAACCAATGGCGATAGGCGGCCTCCCGCTCAAAGGGCGTGTTCCCGAGTTGCCAGTACGCCGGCGGCTCGGTGATCAGCGGGTCACGCAGCGCACCAAGATGGTGAGGCAAGCTCGACCAGCTGTCCTCATGCAAGCCTGGGGCCAGGCCAACGCGCTGCGGGTTTAGCTCGATGAAGCGCATGCAGCGCAGCACGTTGTCGGCGCCGCCGACCACGTGCGCCCGGTAGCGCCCTTCCCACAACGTCCCGCTGCGCTGGTGGCGAGCATTGAAACGGGCCACATAGCGTCGCCCCAGGCTCTGCATGGCGCGGCTGAGGGCGTCAGCATTGGCCGGCGTGACCAGCAGATGCAGGTGGTTGGGCATCAGGACATAGGCGTGCAGCGTCAGCAGATGCTCACGCAAAGCGTCGCTCAACTGCGTCAGCAATCGCCGCCGGTCGTCGTCGTCAATAAAGATGGGCTGCCGGTTATTGCCACGGATCAGCAGGTGGTGCGGATGTCCAGGGACCGTCAGTCGGGCTTGTCGCGCCATGATGGGATCAGATATTTAACCTGACCCCATTTTGTCAGAGACGGCGCCGCAGAAGCTCTAGTTTTCCGCTAGTCGGGGAACGCGCGTTTTCCGGTCAAGCGCTGGTGTTCACGGATGGCGAAGCGGTCTGTCATGCCGGCGATGTAGTCGGCCAACGCACGCGTCGGGTCCRAGCTGCGCGCGTAGTCTCTTGGCAACTCGTCGGGGCGGTTGCGATAGACGGCAAACAGGTCACCGACGACTTGCTTGGCGGCGTCGGTCGTGGCCATCACCTGGGGGTGGCGGTACAGCGCTCGGTACAAAAAGCGTTTCAGCTCGGCGCTGCTGTGCTTCATCTCGTCGCTGAATCCAACCAAAGGCGGCAGGTGACGAACATCGTCTGCGCATGTCGGGTTGTCGCGCGCCAAGCGTTGCTGCGTGCGGGCGATCACGTCGTAGACCTGTGCCGACAGCATGCGGCGGATGATCTCGGCGAGCAGCCGGCGTGGATGCCTTCGCTCCAAGTCGGGATGGTCGGACAGGGTCTCCGAATAGAAGCGCTGGAACAGAGCGACACCGTGGAGC
>NZ_JBFUGE010000205.1:0-10485 GCF_056403075.1 Ideonella sp. P3_A4
GATACACAGCGGGCGGTAACACCCCCTTGCAGCCGCTTTCAATGCAACGGTCAAGAAGCGTCAAAGCAAGGGTCAACCCGCTGCATCGACCGCCCCATGGCTCCTAGATTTGGTTGGCCGCGAGCTTGTCGTCAGGCGCGGTATTCCATCCAACGTCGTTGACCTTTTCGGAGGAGCCATGATCCAAGTTGCGAAGTGGGCATTTCCCGCCATCGCTTTGCTGGCCGGCGCAGGCGCCGCAGCCGGGCCGCTCGACAAGCTCGACATTCGCCTCAGTACCGCCAACTCGGTGGTGCAAGGGGATGTGAGCGTCGCGGTCGACGTGACCGTCACCAACGTTTCCGGCCATGCGGTAAAGGTACTGAAGCGGTACCTTCCGGAAGAAGAACTGCACTCACCGCTGTTCAGCATCACCAAGGAAGACGGCAGCGCCGCGCGCTACGTCGGCCCGCTGGCCAAGTGGGGCAAGCCGACCGAGGCCGACTACATTCGTTTGGCCGCAGGCGCATCGCGCACCTATCGCGTCGAGTTGAGCCAGCGCTACCAGCTGAGCAATGGCCGCTACGCCGTGCAGTTCATCGGCCGTGACGGGCGTGGTGCCAGCGAAGCCTCGTACAAGAACTCGGTGCCGCTGACGCTGTGGACCTCGGGTCGCAGCGAGGTCGTCCAGGCCGCGGGCATCGAAGCCGAMGGCAACGGCACCGAAGCCAACATCAGCTTCACCGGTGGCTGCACGTCGTCCGAACAAAGCACGTTGACGAGCGCAGTCGGCGCGGCCACTACCTATTCGACCGAGTCCAAGGGCTACCTGAACGGCACGTCCTCGGGCACGCAGCGCTTCGTCGAATGGTTCGGAAAATTCCGTCAAACGCGTTGGGACAAGGTCGAGACGCACTTCAACAACATCGACGCGGCCTTCAAGACCAAGCCGCTGACGCTGGACTGCTCGTGCACGAGTTCGGCCTACGCCTACGTTTACCCGAACCAGCCGTACAAGATCTACCTGTGCAATGCGTTCTGGTCGGCGCCGATGACCGGCACCGATTCAAAGGGAGGCACGTTGATCCACGAGATGTCTCACTTCGACGTGGTGGGCAACACTGACGACAACGCCTACGGTCAGTCGGCGTGCCGGAGTTTGGCCAAGAGCAACCCGAAGGCAGCGGTCGCGAACGCCGACAGCCACGAGTACTTCGCCGAGAACAACCCCCATCTGCCCTGATCTGCTTGACTAGACAAGCACGCGGCGGGCCAGTTTTCGCCGCGTGACACAAACGGCAAGCGCTGAAACCGGCGCTTGCTTTTTCTTCTGCAGAACAAGGTCAAGATTCGTCACGACCCCGGGTGGACCCGGGGCACCCGCGTCTTCAGGCGACCTAGATTCCGGCGGCCGTTCGCACGAGAGAGGCGGCGGCAGTGGGTAAAACGATCCAACCTCGTCTGGAGAATCTGATGATTCGATACGCAAGAACGACAGCACCCGTGGTCGCCCTGTTGGCCTGCAGCGGCGCGTTTGCTGCCCAGGACAAGCTCGATGTTCGCTTGAGCGTCGCCAACCCCGTGGTCCAGGGAGACGTCAGCGTCGCCGTCGACGTGACCGTCACCAACACGACCGGCCACGCCGTCAAGGTGCTGAAGTCGCAGCTGCCGTCGCAGCACCTACAAGGCCCGCTGTTCCGGATCATCAAGGAAGACGGCACCCCCGCTTCCTACGTCGGCCCGCTGGTCAAGCGCGCGGCACCGCGTGCCGAAGACTACGTGCGCATCGAAGCCGGCGCGACGCGGACTTACCACGTCGACCTGACCAGCCACTACGAGCTGGGCAACGGCCGCTACACGGTCGAATACCTCGCGCGCAACCGCCATGGCAACGAAGCCGAGGTCGCCTCGACGGCCCCGCTGCAGCTGTGGACCTCGGGCCGCAGCGCCGCGGTCGAGACGGACGCTGTCGAACAGCCTGAAGCCAACATCACCTACACCGGCGGCTGCACCACGACCGAGAAGAACAAGCTCGTCAAAGCCGTCAACGCGGCGACCAACTACGCCACCGAATCGAACAGCTACCTGGCCGGCACGCCGTCGGGCACGCAGCGCTACGTCAAGTGGTTCGGCGCCTTCACGTCCAGCCGCTGGAACACGGCGCACACGCACTTCACCAACGAAGAGAGCGCCTTCAAGACCAAGCCGCTGACGCTGGACTGCTCGTGCAACGACAGCGGCGTCTACGCCTATGTCTACGCGAACCAGCCGTACAAGATCTACCTGTGCGGCGCGTTCTGGAGCGCCCCGATGACCGGCACCGACTCCAAGGGCGGTACGCTGGTGCACGAGATGTCGCACTTCACCGTCGTCGCCGGCACGGGCGACTATGCCTATGGCCAGACGGCCGCGGCCAACCTCGCGCGGACCAACCCGGACAAGGCCGTCGCCAACGCCGACAACCACGAGTACTTCGCGGAAAACAACCCGCACCTGCCCTGACCCCAGGGCGCCCCGCGGCTCCACACCGCGGGGCGTGGGTGCCTTGAATCAAGGGCACTCGAGACCGGGCARGCGCCGAAACAGGCGCTTGCCATTTCTCCAGAAGAAATAAGTTCAACTTTGATCAAGGCCGGGGGTCCACCCGATCCCTTGTCATCAAGGCGGACTCCGAGACTGCGGCGGCCACGGCCCACGAGGCCAAGGCAGTGAGTCCAACTGATCAAACTTCTGGAGAATCCGATGATTCGATTTGCAAGAAGGACAGCACCCGCGGTCGCCCTCCTGGCCTGTGCCGGCTCATTCGCCGCACCGGCCCAGCTCGATGTCCAGCTGAGCACGGCCAACCCGGTGGTGCAGGGAGACGTGGATGTGGCCGTTGATGTCGCCGTGACCAACACGAGCGGCCATGCGGTCAAGGTGTTGAAGTGGCAGCTGCCTTCGCAGCGCCTGCAAGGCCCGCTGTTCAGGATCATCAAGGAAGACGGCACGCCGGCCTCCTACGTCGGCCCACTGGTCAAGCGCGCCGCGCCGCGTGCCGAAGACTATGTGCACATCGAAGCCGGCCAGACGCTGAAGTACCGCGTCGAACTCACCGGTTCGTACGAGCTCGGCAACGGCCAGCACACGATCGAATACGTCGCCCATGGCCGCCATGGCAACGAGGCGGTGCTGTCATCGGCCACTGCGCTGCACCTGTGGACGTCCGGCCGCAGCGCGCCAGCGCCCGTCACCGAGTCAAACGAGGCCGTGGCTGCCAGCATCACCTACACCGGTGGCTGCACCTCGTCGGAGAAGAGCTCGCTGGTGTCGGCGGTCAACGCAGCCACGAACTACGCCACGGCATCGAACAGCTACCTGGCCGGCACGCCGTCTGGCACGCAGCGCTACGTCAAGTGGTTCGGCACCTTCAGCTCCAGCCGCTGGAGCACGGTGCACACCCACTTCAGCAATGAAGAGAACGCGTTCAAGACCAAGCCGCTGACGCTGGATTGCTCATGCAACGACAGTGGCACCTACGCCTATGTCTACGCGAACTCGCCGTACAAGATCTACCTGTGCGGTGCCTTCTGGAGCGCCCCGATGACGGGTACCGACTCCAAGGGCGGTACCCTGGTGCATGAGATGTCTCACTTCAATGTGGTCGCCGGCACCGACGACTGGGCTTACGGCCAAAGCGCCGCGGCGAGTCTGGCCCGGTCCAACCCGACCCGTGCCGTCGACAACGCCGACAGCCACGAGTACTTCGCCGAAAACAGCCCGTACCTGCCTTGAGGTTGGCATGACGACGAAGCTGGCTGCGGTCACACTGGCGTGCATCATGGCCAGCTCGTCGTCTTTCGCCGCCTCACCCGCTGCCGCGCTGCGCTGTGCCATTCAGGCACCGGCGCAGGCAGTGGCGGGCCAGCCGGTGTTGCTTCACTTCTCGGTCACCAACACCGGCGCGGCGCCGCTGCAAGTGCTGCGCTGGAACACACCGTTCGAGGGCGCCTGGTTCGCGCCCTTCGTCGAAGTGAAACGCAATGGCAAGCCGTTGCCTTTCCAGGGCCCGATGATCAAGCGTGCCGACCCGCGGGCTGAGGACTATCTGCGCATCGACGCCGGCAAGGCCATCGAAGCCGAGTTGGATCTCGCCTTGCCCTTCGATCTGTCGGCCGCCGGCCTCTACCGTGTACTGCCACGCATCCGGCTGATCGATGTGTTCGACGCCGGTACCGCCGCCACGGTGCCGCGCCCGCGTGCAGAGCACCAGGGTGCAGATCTCACCTGCCCCACGGTCGAGTTCCAGCTCTCGACGCCGAAAGGCTGATCAGGCCTCGAGGTTCTCGTGGTGCGCCGTCGCACCACGCTTCCAGTAGGCCGCCGCGCGGATCGCGCGCTTGTCGTGGCCCTTCTCGTCGACCAGGATGCGGCGCAGTTCGGCCATCTCGGCGGCTTCGCCGGCGGCCCAGACATAACCTTCACCAGCCGGCAGCGCCATCGCCTTCAGGGCTGACAGCAAGCCGGCGCCATCGGCCACCCAGGTGGTCGTCACGTCGGCCGCGCTGCTCAGTGTGGGGCGGTCCGCCGCATCGGGTACTTGAAGCACCACCAAGGTCTTTGCGCCGGCCGGCAGTTCTTCGAGCCGCCGCGCAATCGCTGGCAGCGCGGTCTCGTCGCCGACCAGCAGGTGCCAGTCGTAGTCGAGCGGGATCAGGAAAGAGCCACGCGGGCCGCCGATGCGCACGCGCTGCCCCGGCGCCGCCTGCGTCGCCCATTCAGCGGCGGGGCCATCGCCGTGCAACACGAACTCCAGCGTCAGCTCGCGCGCCGCGTTGTCGAAACTGCGCGGCGTGTAATCGCGCCGTGCCGGTTCTTCGGCGCCGGAATCGATGAAGAGCTTCACATGGTCGTCGAACGAGGGGCTGACGAAGTCGGCCAGCGACTCGTCGGTGAAGGTCACGGCGCGCAGATGAGGCGTCACATCGTGCACCCGCACCACCGTCAGGTCGCGAAACTTCAGTTCATGGCGCACGCGCTGCACGCGGCCGAGGACACTGCTCATGGCGTTGGCATCTCAATTGATTGACAATGTCTCCCATCATGGGCAAACCAATTGACAATGTCAACCAACCCGCCGCAAAGCCCTCTGTGCTTCAGGGGGACGAAGTGGTGGAGCTGGTGCACACCGTCATGCATCAGCTGCGCTCGCTGCAGTACCAGGCGCTGCGCGACGGGCCACTCACACTGACCCACATGGAAAGCAAGGTGCTCAACTACTTCGGCCGCCAACCCGGCGCGACGCAGAGCGACCTGGTGCAGCACAGTGGGCGCGACAAGGCGCAACTGGCTCGGCTGATCAAGGGCTTGCGCGAACGCGGTCTGCTGGACAGCGAGGCCGATGCAGCGGACCGTCGCAACCTCCGGTTGACCCTCACCGCCGAGGGCCAGGGCCTGCTGAAGACGCTGCAGCAGCAAACCCGCAAGGTCAACGCGCAGGCGGTGGCCGGCCTGAGCGCCGCCGAGCGTGAACAGTTGCGCGCCTTGCTGCAACGACTGCGCGACAACCTGGACGGCGGAGCCTGACCCGCACCATGACCCACCCGCTGCAGGGCCGCCGACGCTAAAATTCGACCCTCACGCCGGCTTGGACACCCTACGAGGCCCGGGCCGGTTCTTTTCACAGCCCCTGGGTCTACACCATGCATCGCTGTGCCGCACGCGCCGCATCCGCTGGCGCCTCTCGCCGCTTCGTCCTCTCTTCGCTGGCTGCCRCCACCTTGCTGGTCGCCTTGCCGGCGCAGTCGCAAACCCTGATGCGCCGCTTCCCGCGCACCGCCTTGCGCGGCGAGATCACATTCGGCGCGCCGCCCGAGATCCTGCTCAACGGCCGGGCCGCCCGCATGTCGCCAGGCGCCCGCGTACACGACCTGCTCAATGCAATGCCGATGCCCGGCGCGCTGCTGGGCAACAAGTACATCGTCAACTTCACGATCGACGGCATGGGCATGGTGCAGGAGGTGTGGATCCTGCGGCCTGACGAGATCGCCAAGCAACCCTGGCCACGCACGCCGGTCGAAGCCCAGACCTGGGCCTTCAACGACGGCGAACAAATGTGGATGAAGCCGTGACTCGGCCGGACAACGGAGTTGCTGCCATGACGAACCCCACTGACAAGACCGCGGACACGCCGGCCGACAAGGCCACCAAGAAGGTCTTCATCCGCACCTTCGGCTGCCAGATGAACGAGTATGACTCGGACAAGATGGCCGACGTGCTGCGTGCCGCCGAAGGCTACGAGCCGACGCAAGACGTCGAGCAGGCCGACCTCGTGCTGTTCAACACCTGCTCGGTGCGCGAGAAGGCGGCGGAGAAGGTCTTCTCCGACCTGGGCCGCGTCAAGCACCTGAAGAAAAAGGGCGTGCTGATCGGCGTTGGCGGTTGCGTCGCCAGCCAAGAGGGCGCGGCCATCATCGAGCGCGCGCCTTATGTGGACCTGGTGTTCGGCCCGCAGACGCTGCACCGGCTGCCGCAGATGATTGCCCAGCGCCATGCGCAGCACAGGCCACAGGTCGACATCAGCTTCCCCGAGATCGAGAAGTTCGACAACCTGCCGCCGGCCAAGGTCGAGGGCGCGAGCGCCTTCGTCTCGATCATGGAAGGCTGCTCGAAGTACTGCACCTACTGCGTCGTGCCCTACACCCGCGGCGAAGAGGTGTCGCGCCCGTTCGACGACGTGCTGACCGAGGTCGCCGGCCTGGCCGACCAGGGCGTGAAGGAAATTACGCTGCTGGGCCAGAACGTCAACGCCTACCGCGGCCCGATGGGCGACACGGCCGAGATCGCCGACTTCGCGCTGCTGCTGGACTACGTGGCGGAAATCCCCGGCATCGAACGCATCCGCTACGTCACCAGCCACCCGAACGAGTTCACCCAGCGCCTGGTCGACGCCTACGGCCGCATCCCGCAGCTGGTGAACCACCTGCACCTGCCGGTGCAGCACGGCTCGGACCGCATCCTGATGGCGATGAAGCGTGGCTACACCGCGCTCGAATACAAGAGCACGATCCGCAAGCTGCGCGTGGTGCGGCCCGACATCTCGATGAGCTCCGACTTCATCGTCGGCTTCCCCGGCGAGACCGAGGAAGACCACGCGAAGACGATGAAGCTGATCGACGACATCGGCTTCGACGCCTCGTTCAGCTTCATCTTCAGCCCGCGCCCTGGCACGCCCGCCGCCGCACTGCACGACGAGACGCCGCACGAGGTGAAGCTCGCGCGCTTGCAGGCGCTGCAAGCCAAGCTCGAAGACAACGTGCACCGCTACAGCGCCCAGCGCGTCGGCACCGTGCAGCGCATCCTCGTCGAAGGCCCGTCGCGCAAGAGCGCCGCCGAGCTGATGGGCCGCACCGAGTGCAACCGCATCGTCAACTTCGCCGGCTCACCGCGCCTGGTCGGCCAGATGGTCGACGTGACGATCACCGAGGCGCTGCCGCACTCGCTGCGTGGCGAGGTGGTCTTGCGGGAGACCGCTGCCGCGTGATCAGCGCAGGTGGCGCAGGGCGCGCCACCACAGCGCGAGCGACGTGGTGGCCATCAGCAGACCGTAGGTGGCCATGCGGCCGTCGCGGCCGAAGATGACCAAGCCACCTATCAGCGCCACCGCCCCTGCAGCCACGGCCCACAAGGTCAGGCCGCTGAAGGCGACGGAGCGCAAGGCCTTCCACCAGATCAGCTTGCACAGCCCGCTGGCGATCAGGCCCACGCCGATGGCGGGGCCGAAAAAGTTGGCAAGGTGCCACAGCGCGTCGAGCGGGCCCATGTGTATTCGAGTGGGTTGGGGCGCACGGCTTGCGCCGCATCAAACCGCACGGCGGGCATTCGGGCCGCCGCCAGCGCCGTGAAAGACTGAAATTTTATAATCTGGCCATGAGTGTCATCGCGCTCGGACTGAACCACACCACCGCGCCGCTGGACTTGCGCGGCCGGTTTGCGTTCGCGCCCGAGCAGTTGCCGCCGGCGTTGCGGGCCTTGCGCGAGCAATGGCAGCGTATGTCGCCCGAGGCCGCGATCCTGTCGACCTGCAACCGCACCGAGCTGTACGTGGCCGGTGGCAACGCCGCCCGCGGCCGCGAGTTGGTGCGTCCGGCGATCGACTGGCTGGCCGCGCAAGGCGGTGTCGACGGCGGCAAGCTGCTGGCCCACACCTATGTGCTGGAAGGCCGCGAAGCCGCGCGGCACGCGTTCCGCGTCGCCTCGGGGCTGGACTCGATGGTGCTCGGCGAGCCGCAGATCCTGGGCCAGATGAAGGAAGCGGTGCGCGGTGCCAACGAGGCCGGCACGCTCGGCACCACGCTGCACCAGCTGTTCCAGCGCTCGTTCTCGGTCGCCAAAGAGGTCCGCAGCTCGACCGAAATCGGCGCCCACTCGATCAGCATGGCCGCCGCCACCGTGCGCCTGGCCTCGCAGCTGTTCGAGGACCTGCGTCAGATCAAGGTGCTGTTCGTCGGCGCCGGCGAGATGATCGAGCTGGTCGCCACCCACTTCGCGGCCCGCGAGCCCAAGCAGATGGCGCTGGCCAACCGCACGCTGGAGCGCGGCGAAAAGCTCGCCAGCCGCTTCGGCGCACAGGCTATCCGCCTGGCCGACCTGCCGGCGCGGCTGCACGAGTTCGACGCGGTCATCTCATGCACCGCCAGCACGCTGCCGATCATCGGGCTGGGAGCGGTCGAGCGCGCTCTGAAGGCGCGCCGCCGGCGGCCGATGTTCATGGTCGACCTGGCGGTGCCGCGCGACATCGAACCCGAGGTGGCGCGGTTGTCGGACGTGTACCTCTACACCGTCGACGACCTGACCGAGGTCGTGCAGACCGCGGGCGAAAAGCGCCAAGCCGCCGTGGCCCAGGCCGAAGCGATCATCGACGCCGGGGTGCAGAGCTTTTCGCACTGGCTGGACCAGCGCGCCAGCGTGCCGCTGATCCAGGCGCTGAACCAGCAGGCCGACGACTGGCGGGCCGCCGAGCTGGGCCGCGCGCGCAAGCTGCTGGCCCGCGGCGAGGACGTCGAAAGCGTGCTCGACGCAATGTCGCGCGCACTGACGCAAAAGATGCTGCACGGGGCGCTGGCCGAGTTGCGCGCCAGCGAGGGCGAGACCCGCCACGCGACCGCCGAATGGGTCTCGCGCCTGTTCCTGCGCCAGGCCACGCGCAACCTGGCGGCCGACGAGCCCGGCCCGGGCGACAAGCTGTAGCGACGCGGCGCCACCTGGCCGCTGCGCCCGCGCCCTGCGGGCCGCCCTTGTCCCCTTGAATGATGCCGGCCGTGACCGGCCCGAAGACCATGAAAGATTCGCTGCGCCTGCAACTGCAACGCCTGCAAATGCGCCTGACCGAGCTGGACGCCAACCTGGCCGATCCGCAGGTCACTTCAGACATGGCCCGCTACCGCACGCTGGCGCGTGAGCAGGCCGAAGCCTCCGAGGTCGTCGGACTCTTTCGCCGCTACGAACAGCGCGAAAGCGACCTCGCCGCGGCACGCGAGCTGCTGGCCGACCCGGACATGGCCGAGATGGCGCGCGAAGAAATCGCTGGTGCTGAAGCCGAGCTTGGACAGTTGCTGGCCGCTCTGCAAGCCGCGCTGTTGCCGCGCGACCCGGACGACCACCGCAACGCCTTCGTCGAAATTCGCGCCGGCACCGGCGGTGAAGAATCGGCGCTGTTCGCCGCCGATCTGGCCCGCATGTACCTGCGCTACGCCGAAGGCCAGGGCTGGCGCAGTGAGGTGATGAGCGAGAACGCGTCGGACCTGGGCGGTTACAAGGAAGTCGTCTTCCGCTTCGAGGGCGACAAGGTCTACGAGAAGATGAAGTTCGAGTCTGGCGGCCACCGCGTGCAGCGGGTGCCCGAGACCGAAGCGCAAGGGCGCATCCACACCAGCGCCTGCACCGTGGCGGTGATGCCCGAGCCGGACGAAGCCGCCGAGGTCACGCTGAACCCGGCCGACCTGCGCATCGACACCTTCCGCGCCAGTGGCGCCGGCGGCCAGCACATCAACAAGACCGACAGCGCGATCCGCGTCACCCACATCCCGACCGGGCTGGTGGCCGAATGCCAGGACGACCGCTCGCAGCACCGCAACAAGGCCAAGGCGCTGGCGGTGCTGCAAGCCCGGCTGCAAGACCGCGAACGCAGCGCCCGCGAAGCCAAGGAAGCCGCGACGCGCAAGGCGTTGGTCGGTACAGGCGACCGCTCCGACCGCATCCGCACCTACAACTTCCCCCAGGGCCGGCTGACCGACCACCGCATCAACCTGACGCTGTACAAGCTCGGCGCGATCATGGACGGCGACCTGGGTGACGTGGTCGCGGCGCTGCAGGCCGAACAGGCACAGCAACAGCTGGCGGCGCTGGAAAGCGGTGGCGCCGCATGAACCTGACGCTGGCGCAGGCCCTGTTGAAGGCCCAAACCCAGGGCCTGGACCGGTTGGACGCGCAGCTGCTGCTGGGCCATCTGCTGGGCCGGCCACGCGC
>NZ_JBFUGE010000206.1:0-10444 GCF_056403075.1 Ideonella sp. P3_A4
ATGGGTGGTCGATTCGGCCGACAACGGCGTGCAGCACTTCGTCATCCTCGACAAGCGCAATGCGCGTGTCTACGTGTTCGACCCGAGCGGCAAGCTGACCGGCGCCAGCCCGGTGTTGCTCGGCTATGCCGCTGGCGACGACACGGTGCCCGGCATCGGCGAAAAAGCCATCGCCGACGTGAAGCCGCAAGAGCGCACCACGCCGGCAGGGCGATTCCTGGCGGCGCGCGGGCTCAACTCGCTGCAAGAAGACGTGGTCTGGGTCGACTACAACGCGGCGGTGTCGATGCACCGGGTGCGCGCCACCAACCCCAAGGAACGCCGGCTCGAGCGCCTGGCCACGCCGACCGCGAGCGACAACCGCATCAGCTACGGGTGCATCAATGTGCCGGTGAGCTTTTTCAACAGCGTGCTGTGGCCGATGTTCCAGGCTCACGCGGGGGTGGTCTACGTGCTGCCCGAGATCAAGCCGCTGACCCAGGTTTTCCCTGGTATCGAGACGCCGTACCACGTCGTCTCCACCAGATCTCCTGGCGACTTTGTTTCAGGCCGGGCTCGATCCGCCGTGTAAAGCATCCCCCAATTGCGGTAAATACGCCCAGCAAGCCAGTCTGTTGTCGCGATTGCTTACTGTCCTTGCGTTTAGCATTCCGTCCATCTTGAGCCGGGTCCTCGCGCCCGGCTCCTTCTTGATGGACAAGGGAAGCTGGCGCGATGGGTGTGGTGGGATTCAAAGGCGTGCGTTTGACATGCCTGGCAGCTCTGTGTTGGATCTCGGCAGCTGGCGCACACGCCAGCGCCGAGACTGCCGCCGTCAAGGTCGACTTTCTGGAAGAGAAAGCCTCGGCCGATGCCCGTTTGATGGCGCAAAGAGCCTTCGAGCAAGGTGACGCCAAGGGCAAGCCGGTCGCCATCGTCGACAAGAAGAACGCCCAGATCTACATCTTCGGTGCCGATGGCGTGTTGCGCGGCACCACGCCGGTCCTGCTGGGGCTGGCCAAGGGCGACGACAGCGTGCCCGATATCGGCAAGAAGGCCGGCGGTTACATCCCCTCGACCGAGCGCACCACGCCGGCGGGGCGCTTCGACTCCGAGCCCGGCCACAACATCAAAGGTGAAGCGATCGTCTGGGTCGACTACGACGCGGCCTTCGCGATCCACCGCCTGCGCCCGGCGCACCCGGCCGAGCGCCGCGCCGAACGGCTGGCTTCGGCAACGCCCGACGACAACCGGATCTCGCAAGGCTGCGTGATCGTCAGCGGCGCCTTCTTCGACCAGGTGGTTGCTCCGACGCTGGGCCGCCAGCGCGGTGTGGTCTACGTGCTGCCCGACATGCAAGAGTCGATGGCCAGCGCGACCCCAGCGGCCCACAAGCTCTGAATTCGTTCCTTGCCGCCGATCCGGTGGCAATCCAGCGGGCCCTGATCGGGCCCGTTTGCTTTTGGTGGTCCCGAAAAAAGGTGCCCGCGCAAAAGGTCAGCCCCCCGGCAAACCTTTCGCGCGGGCTGCCTGACAAGCCTCGCACCTTGGACGCGGGGCGGGCCAGGCGACTCACACCAAACCATTGCGACCAGCCGGCAATCTGCATTCCCAGTCGCGATTGGCGACGGCTTTTACAAACTGCCACGGTTTCGAGCGGCGATGATTCGCCGCCGCCGTACAGGTAGGTGGTGCGTCACGCTCGGGTCAAACCGGCTGCGCAGAATGCGCCGAAGCTGCCTCGAAATCGTGATTTCGGGGCGGCTTCGACCCCAACACAATAGCGCCCCATCCATCGGCACCGTCGGGGCCGGGGTATCAATCTGGGAGGTTACTTCAGTGGGACGTATTGCAAGACTTGTCGCTGGCAGCTTGTTGCTGGCGGCTGTCGCATTGCCGGCTCAGGCGCAGTACCACGCGAGCCTGGTCGAGAACAGCAAGGCGTGGGGCTCTGTGGTGGCCGATTTCAACCGCGATGGGCACGACGACATCTTCGTCTGCGGTCACCATTCGGAGGATCGCATCTGGTATTGGACGCCCGGCGGCTATCAACCAGCGGCGCAGATTTTCGACTGGGTCGATCGCCACGACTGTGACGCGGCCGACGTCGACCTTGACGGTCGGATCGACCTGTACTGCGCGGTCGGCGCCGAGAAGGGCACCGGACAGGGCCCGAAGGAGCTGTGGCTGCAGGGCGCCGACGGCATCTTCACGAAGGCGGTCGACCATGGCGCTGAAGACCCTTACGGCCGCGGCCGTTGGCCGATCTTTCTGGACTTCAACCACGACGGCTACCCCGACATCTACCTGAGCAACCTGGCGACGATTCGCGACGATGGCCAGACCAACATCAGCCACCTGTTCGTCAATCAGGGCGGGGCAAAGTTTGTCGAAACTCCGACGCTGGCCACCGGCGCGCGCGGCGCGCAGTGCGTCGCCAAGGGCGATGTCAACCGCGATGGTTGGGACGACCTGCTGGTCTGCAACGAGAAGTCGACCGGCCATATCTACGTCAACAACCGCAAGGGCGACTTCGACGAGCTGTCGTCGCCTGCGATCAAGGGCGAGTGGACGTCTGCCAAGCTCGCCGACATGAACGGCGACGGCCGCGACGATCTGGTGCTGATTTCCAATACCAGCCGATTCGAGATCTGGCTCAACACCGGCAAGGCTCCTTATTTCGTGAAGCCGGCCTTTACCGATGTCTTGCCGGCGATCGGCGTCTCACTGACGATCGGCGACTTCAACCACGATGGACGTCCCGACGCGTATGTGGTGCTGACCACCGCGACCTGCGAAACCAGTTTGCACGACAAGGCGCCCGACCTGGTCTACCAAGCCAAGTCGCACGGTAGCGGCTGGACCCGGACGCAGATGACGCAGGACTACGAGGGTTGCGGCCACCTGGCCGACACTGTCGACGGCAACAAGGTGCTGCTCGAAAACGGCGGTGGCGACTACCGCGGGCCGAACTTCGTCATCAGCTGGGATCAATGATCGTTTCGTCAGGCGCCGAGATCATGCCCACGTTCATCAGCGCCTGCAGCGTGGCCAGCGTGTCGGCCTCGTGCAGCGGCTTGTCGTGACGAATACGCAGCATGCGCGGGAAGCGCACGGCAATGCCGCTCTTGTGGCGCGTGCTGCGGTTGATGCCCTCGAAGCCCAGTTCGAACACCAGCGTCGGCTTGACGCTGCGAACCGGGCCGAACTTCTCCAGCGTGGTCGCGCGGATGATGCGGTCGACCTCGCGGAACTCCTCGTCGGTCAGGCCTGAATAGGCCTTGGCAAACGCGACCAACTGCAGCCCATCGGGCTGCGGCGGGTCGCGCCGCGCGATCGCGTCGATCACCGCTTGCGCCTCGGCCGCATCGCGCGGCGTGCGGTTCCATACCGCGAAGGTGTAGTCGGTGTAGACGCTCGCGCGCCGGCCGTGGCCGGCCTGGGCGTAGATCAGCACCGCATCGACCGACAGCGGCGCGATCTTCCACTTCCACCACGTCCCTTCGGCCTTGGTGCGGCCGCTGCCGTAGCGCGCTTCGCCGTGCTTGAGCATGAAGCCTTCGACGCCGCGCTCGCGTGATTGCTCGCGCAGCGTCGCCAGCTCGGCCCAGCTGCCGCGCTGTTCGACCGGCGAGACCATCAGCGTCTGGCCCTTGACCTGCGAGGCCAGCGCTTCGAGCAGCGCGCGGCGTTCAAGCTGCGATCGGTCGCGCAGATCTTCGCCGTCCCATTCGAGGATGTCGTAGGCGATCAGGCTGACTGGCGCGTCGGCCAGGATCTTCCTGTTCAGCGTCTTGCGGCCGATGCGTTGCTGCAGCAGGTTGAAGGGCGCCGGTCGGTTGTCCTTCCACACGAGTATTTCGCCGTCGACGACGGTGCCGTCGGGCCATTGGCCCGCCAGCGTGACGATCTCTGGGAAGCGCTCGGTGACCAGCTCTTCGCCGCGCGACCAGATCCAGATCTGGCCGGCGCGTCGCACGACTTGCGCGCGAATACCGTCGTACTTCCACTCGACCAGCCAATCGGTCGGCGGGCCCAGGCGGGCGTCGAACTCGGGCAGCTCACCTTCGAGCGCATGGGCCAGGAAGAACGGGTAGGGCTGGCCTGAGTCAGCGGGTGCCTGCGTCGCTTCGGACGAGACGAGGTCGCGGTAGGCGCGCGCATCGGGCCGCGCCGTCTTGTCGGTGTAGCCCATCATGCGCTGCGCGACGAGCTTGGCGTCGACGCCGGCGCRGGCCGCGAGCGCACGTTGCACCAGCAGCTTGCTGACGCCAACACGAAAACCGCCGCCGATCAGCTTGGTCAGCAGGAAGCGGCCCGTCGCATCCAGCTCGGCCCAGTAGGCGGCGATGCGCTCGGCCTGCTGCTCGGGCGGCAGTTCACGCAAAGGCAGCAGGCGTTTTTCGACCCATTCGGCCAGCCCGACATCGCTGGTCTCGGTGGCCATCGGCAGCACATGGGCGATCGTCTCGGCGAGGTCGCCAACAGCCTGGTAGCACTCGTCGAACAACCACGGCGCGATGCCGGCCTGCTGCCGCGCCAGCTCTGTCAGCATGCCGGTAGGCACAACCTGGCGCGGCTTGCCGCCGGACAGGAAGTACACCGCCCACGCGGCGTCGGCGTCGCTGGCCTGCGCGAAGTAGCGTTTCAGCGCATCGACCTTCGCGTTGGTCGCGGTGCTGGCGTCCAGCTCTTCGAAGAGTTGCGAGAAGCGCTTCATTCGTTGCTCTCGACATCGCCCGCTGGCTTTTGAACGTCCGCCCGCTCGTCGTCGTACTCGGTCTCGAACGCACCCGCCTGCAGCCCTTGCTCTTCGAGCCAGCGAACCATGATCGCCTCGTAGCCATGGGTCACGATCACGCGCTCGGCGCCGGTCGCTGCGATCGCGCGTTGCAGGCCAGGCCAGTCGGCGTGGTCGCTCAGCACGAAGCCACGGTCGACCGCGCGACGGCGGCGTGCGCCGCGCAGCTGCATCCAGCCGCTGGCGAAGGCGTCGCTGTAGTCGCCGAAGCGTTTGGTCCAGGCCGAGCCTTGCACCGACGGCGGTGCGACGACCAACGCGCGCGACAACGCAGCCTTGTCGACCTCGGTCGCGTGCTGCGTTGTCGGCAGCGCCACGCCTGCCTCACGGTAAGCCTCGTTCAGCGGCTCGACCGCACCGTGCACGACGATCGGCCCGATGGCCGGATCGACACCAGCGAGGATGCGCTGGGCCTTGCCGAAGCTGTAGCCCATCAGCAGGCTCGCGCGGCCGGCTTCGGCGTTGGCGCGCCACCATTGGTTGATGTCTTCGAACACCGCACGCTGCGGCTGCCAGCGGTAAATGGGCAGGCCGAAGGTCGACTCGGTGATGAAGCAGTGGCAGCGCACCGGCTCGAACGGCTCGCAGGTGCTGTTGTGGTCGTCGGCGCCCGAGACGAAGTAGTCGCCCGACGCCACCCACACCTGGCCGCCGTGCTCGACGCGGACCTGCGCTGAGCCCAGCACGTGGCCGGCAGGGTGCAGGCTCAGGCGCACACCATGATGATTGATGATCTCGCCGTAACTCAGCGTTTGCAGCGTGATCTCGCCCAGGCGCGAGCGCAGCACGCCTTCGGATTTCGCCGCCGCGAGGTAGTGGCCATGGCCCATGCGCGCGTGGTCGCCGTGCGCGTGGGTGATGACCGCCCGGGCCACAGGCCGCCAAGGGTCGATGTAGAAGTCGCCGGGAGGGCAGTACAGGCCTTCGGGCCGCTGGACGATCAGATCCATCGACCGGAGACTAGCGCAAGCAGCAGACTACGGCGCTGTCGAGTGCCGAAGGGCTTACCGAATGACACCGTACTGTCAAAGATTCGCCCTAGCGTGTGCGCCTTCGCAATCGGCCCGACACTTCCCAACACGAGGCCGATGCTTTCACCACCCGAGAGGAGTCAAAGCATGACAGAAGCATCCCGTCGTTCATTCCTGCAGTTGCTGGGCATCGGTGCAGGCGCCGCTGCTGCCGGCGCCTGCGCGCTGCCGCCCAGCATCGCCCGCGCGCTGGCCATCCCCGCGAACAACCGTACCGGCACGATCAACGACGTCGAACACGTCGTGATCCTGATGCAGGAAAACCGCTCGTTCGACCATTACTTCGGCAGCCTGCGCGGCGTGCGTGGCTTCAGCGACCCGCGGGCGATCAAGCTGCCGTCGGGCAAGACCGTGTGGCACCAGCCGAGCGGCAACGACGAGTTGCTGCCTTTCCGCCCACCGGTGGACAACCTGGGCCTGACCTTCCTGCCCGATGTGCCGCACGGCTGGAACGACACCCATGGCGCGTGGAACAAGGGCCGGCACGACCAGTGGGTCGCGAACAAGGGCGTGAGCTCGATGACGTACCACGTGCGCAGCGATATCCCCTATCACTACGCGCTGGCCGATGCGTTCACCGTCTGCGACGACTACCACTGTTCGCTGATGGGCCCGACCGACCCGAACCGCTACCACCTGTTCAGCGGCTGGGTCGGCAACGACGGCAAGGGCGGCGGCCCGGTGATCACCAACGCCGAAGCCGGCTACGACTGGAGCACCTACCCCGAACGCCTGCAGCGCAACGGCGTGTCATGGAAGGTCTACCAGGACGAAGGCCTGGGGCTGGACGCGGCCCACTCGTGGGGCTGGACGAACGACGCGTACATCGGCAACTACGGCGACAACTCGCTGCTGTACTTCCATCAGTTCCAGAACGCCAAGCCCGGCAACCCGCTGGCCGACCTTGGCAAGACCGGTACCCGCATCAACAACCAGGGCCGTGACCCGAACCGCTTGATGGACGTCTTCAAGCAGGACGTGGCCAGCGGCAAGCTGCCGCAGGTCAGCTGGATCGCCGCGCCCGAGGCCTACAGCGAGCACCCGAACTTCCCGGCCGACTACGGCGCCTGGTACATCTCGCAGGTGCTGGACACGCTGACCTCGAACCCCGAGGTCTGGAGCAAGACGGTGCTGCTGATCATGTACGACGAGGAAGGCGGCTTCTTCGACCACATGCCCCCGCCGGTGCCGCCGCAGACCGCGGCGCAAGGCGACTCCACCGTGTCGACGGTCAACGAGATCTACCGCGGTGACCTCGTCTACAAGGCCGCCCCTTACGGCCTGGGCATGCGTGTGCCGATGCTGGTGGTCTCGCCGTGGAGCAAGGGTGGCTTCGTCAACTCGCAGCTGTTCGACCACACCTCGGTGATCCGTTTCCTCGAGGCGCGTTTTGGCCAGGGCAAGCCCGACCTGACCGAGGCCAACATCACACCGTGGCGCCGCGCGGTGACCGGTGACCTGACCTCGGCCTTCGACTTCGCCACCCCCGACACCGGCGTTGTCTCGCTGCCGAGCACGGATGCCTACTTCCCGCCTGACCTGAACCGCCACGACAGCTACCACGTGGTGGCGCCGCAGGATGACCAACTGCCGCAACAGGAGCCGGGGCTGCGCCGCGCCCGCGCGTTGCCGTATGCGCTGCATGCGCGTGGTCATGTGATTGCATCTGACGGCAGCTACCGCCTGCGGTTCACCAACGTGGGCAGCGCCACCGCGGTGTTCCAGGTGCATTCGGCCCGGGCGGCTGACCTGCCGCGCTGCTACACGGTCGAGCCCGGCAAGAAGCTGACCGGTGACTGGGCGGTGAAGGCGCAAGGGGCCACCACCTACGACCTGACAGTGCGGGGGCCGAACGGTTTCCTGCGCGGCTACAAGGGCAGCGTCAGCGCCGACAAGGCTCGGCTCGAAGTGCGCGACGTCTACGCCGCGCAGAACCAGGTGCTCAAGCTCGAGCTGCACAACCTGGCCAAGAGCAAGGCGGTCGTGCATGCGCTGGACCGCTACACGGGCCAGAGCCAGTCGATCGTGTTGGCCGCCAACGCGACGGACACCGTGCAATGGAACCTGGAGGCGACCTTCGGCTGGTACGACCTGGTGCTGACGGTTGACGGCGACACCGGCTTCGAGGTGCAGCTGGCCGGCCACATCGAGAACGGCCTGCCCAGCTCCAGTGACCCGGCGCTCGGCAACCTGATGCTGAAGCGCTGATGGATGGCCCGGGCCGCCGTTGGGCGGTGGCCTGATTTGTCTTGGCCGGGCCGCAATCGCTGCGGTCCGGCGGTTCAACCGCGCGTCAGAACAGGTCCCACAGTTCGGCCGGCATCGTCTCGAGCACTTCGCGGACGTTGCAGCCTTCGCGCAGGTCGAGCGAAGAGAGGATCCAGTCGCGCTGGTCTCTTGGCCCCAGGATCTGCGGCAGCGAATCGCGGCTCATCTGAGGGCGAAATTCCGACTTGAATTGAATGGCATTCAGCGGTGATGACATGGTCTGAGAACTCCCGTGGTTCATACGGCCTTGTGCGCTGCTGCGATCTTGGTCGAGCCTGCTGCTTTCGCCGTTGGACGCCATTAGACAGTGACCCCGGCTGCCGCAAGCGATGGAAAAGCGGGCGCTTGGCAGGCTTCTTGAAGTAAAACACCACGCACCTTGAAGTAAAAAGCCAGGCTCCCTAACCCGTTACGCCGATGGCGTTCACTCCATGAACCCAGAAGACATCGTCCAGCGCCAACTCGACGCCTACAACCGCCACGACCTGGAAGCCTTCGTCGCCACCTATGCCGAAGACGCCGAGCTGTACCGCGTGCCCGCCACCACCCCGGCCTTGAAGGGCCGGCAGCAGTTGAGCGACTTTTACCGCGACTCGCGCTTCAACCTGCCCAAGCTGCACGCCGAGCTGGTGCACCGCATCGTCATGGGCGACAAGGTCATCGACCATGAGCGCATCACGGGCTTGCGCGACGAGGTGGTCGAGGCGGTGGCGGCCTACGTCGTGCGCGATGGGCTGATCCGCAGCGCGTGGATGTTCGCGCCGGAGTAGGTCGACGGCCGCCGAAAGCGGCCGACATTGGACGACTGACGAGCGGCCCTCGCCACTCAGGAAAACGCGGGTGAGTTCGTCGGCCCGCACGGGTATCTTCCCCTCCGGCCGCCGCCAACCACTTGGTGCGCGGCCCCATCAAGGGGAGAGACCATGCTGCACCTTCGTACGAAGTTCGCTGTGCTGTGTCTGATCGGCCTGATGGCCGACGCCGCGCTGGCACAGGCCAACGGCGCGTATTCCCACGAGCGAACAGTGGCCATCGCGCGCCCCGACTGGATGGCCAGCGTGTCCGGCGGAAAGCGGCTGCACGAGCTGAGCCTGCCCGGTACCCACGACAGCGTCACGGGTGAATACACCGGCATCGTGCCGGGCGTCGAGACGCAGACATTGAGCCTGGCGGCGCAGCTCGAAAGCGGCGTCCGTGTGCTGGACATCCGCTGCCGCCACATCGACAACGCCTTCGCGATCCACCACGGCATCGTCTACCTCGGTCGCAACTTCGACGATGTGCTGGGCGTGGTCACCACGTTTTTGCGCCAGCATCCGACCGAGACGGTGGTGATGCGCGTGAAGGAAGAGTACGAGCCGGCCAACAACACCCGCAGCTTCCCGGAGACCTTCGACACCTACTGGCGCGATCCGCGCTACGCGCCTTACTTCTGGGCGCCGAACTCGACCGACCCATCGCTCGACGAAGTCCGCGGCCGCATCGTCGTGCTGCAGGACTTCAGCCTGACGCCGACGACTTACGGCATCGACTACGGTTCGCAGAACATCCAGGACGACTACGTCGTGTCCGCCATCACGGCGCAGTACGACAAGTGGCTGAAGGTCAAGGCGCAGCTCGACCGCGCGCACCAGGCCCAAGGCTCATGGCACACGCCTTACATGAACTACCTGAGCGGCTCCACGGGGGTGCTGCCGTACTTTGTCGCGAGCGGCAAGGTGACGGCCAGCACCTCGTCAGCCCAATTGCTGACGGGCTTGACGACACCGCTGTTCAAGTCCTGGTGGCCTGATTTCCCGCGGGTCGGCTGCTTCTGGGGCATGTGCTCGATCGCTTACGACGGGACCAACCACCTGGCCTACAACTACATCTCGAAGGCACCGTACGAATGGCGGTACGCGGGCCTCGTCATGGCGGACTACCCCGGGCCCGATCTGATCCAGGCCGTCATCCAGCTGAACTTCCACTGAGGGCCGCGCGCCCTGCGGTGCTGCGTCAGGCCGRCTCGGTGCAGACCAGCACGCGGTTGCGGCCGGCGCTCTTGGCCTGGTAGAGGGCGACATCCGCCGAGCGCGACAGCGCAGCCAGGTCGTAGGGCGGGGCGGTCGTCAGGCCGACGCTCAGCGTCACGGCCAGGCCGGGCGCGATGCCCGACCAGTCGTGCGACTGCACCTGCTCGCGCAGCCGCTCGCTCACCTCTTGTGCCAGCGGCAGCGCGGTGTCGGTGAACACGATCAGGAACTCTTCGCCACCCAGCCGCACCAGCACATCGGTGGCGCGGGTATTGGCGCGAAGCAGATCGGCAATGCGCGTCAGCACCAGGTCGCCGGTGGCATGGCCGAAGCGGTCGTTGATGCGCTTGAAG
>NZ_JBFUGE010000207.1:0-10437 GCF_056403075.1 Ideonella sp. P3_A4
GACCAGCAGGTTCAGCGCCGACACCCGGTGGCGCACGGCACAGGCCAGCGGCTCGGGCTGGCAGCCCAGCTTGGCCTTCGGCTCCAGCGCCGTGCGGCCGAGCGACAGCCGCTGCGCACGAAAGCCGATCGCGTCTTCGACAGTCGACTGCAGCAGCGTCAGGTAGATCGGCGCATCGGCATTCGTTGCACGGTCGTAGCCGATGTAGTAACCGATGGCCGTGGCGCCGTCGGACACGCTGGTGACAAAGCCGACCAGCCGGCCGTCGCGTTCGGCCACGCGGCAGACGAAACGCGAACCCAGCGCCTCGGCCAATGCCGGCAGGTAGCTCGGCTCCAGCGTCGCCAGCCGCAGCGACTGGCCGTGGTGCACCTGCTCGTACAGCGCGTGAATCTCGTCCTGCCGCGTCTGCATCTCGGCCGCGTCGATGACCCGCATCGTGACGCCGGCGGCTGCGCAGTCCTTTTGCAGCTTCTTCGCGTTGCTGCGGTAACCCGAGGTCAGGCTGGCCAGGTAGTCGTCGAAGCGCGTCCACTCCGGCTTCAGGCTCAGCACCATGTCGGGCTCGGTCTCGACACTGCGGTAACCGAGCAGGCGCAGCGATTCCTTCGTGACGGCCTCGCCGGCAGCGTAGTCCTTGACCATCACCACGTCGGACTCGCCCAGCAGCTTGTCAGCCCGACGAAGGCGGTAGGCCGCCTCGCCGACGCCTTGCCACAGCAACGCCGCATCCACGCCCGGCGCCAGCGCGATGGCGCGAGCGCCCCAGACCAGCAGGTTGCCGCACAGCAGCAGGTTCTCTTGCAGCCCGGCCACCGGCTTGTCCAGCAGGCTGCGCTTGGCGCTGGGCTTGCGCAGCCGCTCACCGCCCACGTTGACGCGCTGGAACAGCATGATGGCCACCGGCTTGTGGTCGCTGTTGTAGGCCATCGCGTAGCGCGGCTCGACGTTCTCGGGCCCGTGCTCCTCCAGCACCCGCAAGTAAGGCCGCGAGAGGAACACGGTCTGTTCGGCCAGCGAATCCCAGTCGCCCGGGTGCACGAAGTCGATCCGGTCCGACAGCACCAGCCGCAGGCCCGAGGTGGTGCGCCGCGCCTGGCGGCGCTCCTTGAAGGTGGTCACCGCGGCGGCCGGGCTGGGGGCCTCGACCTTCAGCTTTTTCAGCGCCGCACCGGTGCGCTTGATCGATCCCATCGCGCTTTTCAGACTTTTCTTGGCTCGGCTGGCAGGGGCGTCGGACATATCGCTCGTCACAAGTGTTTCAGACGCGACGGAATCTACCCGATCGCCCGCGTGTCACCCGGGCCGCGTCGTGGCGGCCGCCGACACCTAAAATCCGCCCGCCACAACCCCAGGCCCTGACCCGACCACCCACCCATGACCTTGACCCCCGCGCAGCGCCAAACCCTCAGTTGGGTGCTGATCGCCGCCGTCGCGCTGGCCGTGCTGTGGGCATTGGCACCGGTGTTGATGCCCTTCATCCTGGGCGCTGGCCTGGCCTATGCGCTGCATCCCGCGGTCGAGCGCCTGGCGGCGCGCCGCGTGCCACGCGTGGTGGCTGTGACGCTGGTGGTGCTGGGCACGGTGGTGGCGGTGCTGGCGGTGCTGCTGCTCGTCGTGCCCATCCTGGCCAAGGAGGTGCCGCTGCTGAAGGAGCAGATCCCGCTGCTGGCCGACCGGCTCAACCGCAACTTGTCGCCCTGGCTGGCGCAGTACGGCATCGACGTGTCGCTGGACGTGGCCGGCATCAAGGCGATGGTGCTCAATGCGCTCGACGGCAACCTCGAAGAGTGGACCAGCACCTTGCTCAGCTCGGCGCGCATCGGTGGCAGCATCATGCTGGCGGTGCTGGGCACTGCGCTGCTGGTGCCGGCGGTGCTGTTCTACCTGTTGATGGACTGGCCGAACCTGATCGCGAAGACCTTGTCGCTGGTGCCGCCGCGGCACCGGGCGCAGGTCGACAACTTCCTCGACGAATGCGATGGCGTGATGGGGCAGTACCTGCGTGGCCAGGCGCTGGTGATGCTGATCCTGGCCGTCTACTACACGGTGGCGTTGGCGCTGGGCGGCTTCGAGCTGGCCCTGCCGGTGGGCGTGTTCACCGGCTTGGCGATCTTCATCCCCTACCTGGGCTTTGGCCTGGGTCTCGTGATGGCGCTTGTCGCCGGCATGCTGCAGTTCAACGGCTGGTATGGCCCGATCGTGGTCGCGGTGGTCTACGGCGTCGGCCAGATCCTCGAAAGTTTCGTGTTGACACCGCGTCTGGTCGGTGAGCGCATCGGCCTGCCGCCGCTGGCGGTGATCTTCGCGCTGCTGGCTTTTGGCCACTTGTTTGGTTTTGTCGGCGTGCTGGTGGCGCTGCCGTTGGCTGCCGTCGGCTTGGTCGCTGGTCGGCGCATCACGGCGGCCTATCTCGGCAGCGCCTTGTACCGAGAATGATGAAGCAGATCCCGCTGCCGATCGGCGTCGACGCGGAGCCCGATTTCGACAATTTCGTGGCTGGCGACAACGCGGCCGCCGTCGACGCCTTGCGGCGCCTGGCGGTCCCCTCGGCCCCGGTGTACCTGTGGGGCCCGTCGGGGGCCGGCAAGACCCACCTGCTCGCCGCGCTGGCGCGCCAGATGCGCGCCGAGGGCGCGCGCGTGGGCTGGTTCGATGCCGACACGCCGCTGCCCTGGGATTTCGACGAAGGCTGGTGGCTGGTCGTGATCGACGGTGCCGAGCGGCTCGACGCCGAACGCCAGCATGCCGCTTTCGCACTGTTTGTCGAAGCCGCCACGCATGGCGCGCAGATCGCCGCGGCCGGGCGCTTCCCGCCGGTCGACCTGACCGTGCGCGACGACCTGCGCACCCGGCTGGGCTGGGGCCAGGTGCATGCGCTGAAGCCGCTGACCGAGGCCGGCACCCGCGCCGCGCTGCGGCGCGAGGCCGACAGGCGCGGCATCTTCCTGTCTGACGACGTGATGGACTACCTGTTGACCCGATTTGCCCGCGACCTGGGGTCGTTGATGGCCTTGCTGGCCCAGCTCGACCGTTTCTCTCTCGCCGAACGCCGCGCGGTGACCGTGCCGCTGCTGAAGAAGATGGTCAACGAAGAGGGCAGCCACGCATGAGCTCGAGCCGAAAACTGGCGCTGTTCGACCTCGACGGCACCTTGCTGCCGAACGACTCCGACCACGCGTTCGCCGAGTTCATGGTCAAGATCGGCTGGGTCGACAGCGCGGCCTGGCGCGAGCGCAACGACGTGTTCTTCGCCCAGTACCAGGCCGGCACGCTGAACCTGGCCGAGTACCTGGACTTCGCGACCTCGGCCTGGCGGACACGCCCGGTGGCCGAGGCGGAAGCCGCGCGCGAGCGCTTCATGCACGAGGTGATCGAGCCCGAGTTGCATCCGAGCGCGCGCGCGCTGGTCAATGGCCACCTGCAAGCCGGTGACTTGGTGGCGGTGGTCACCGCGACCAACGAATTCGTCACCCGCCCGATCGCCAGCGCCTTCGGTGTCGAGCACCTGCTGGCGGTGGACCTGGAGCGCGACGACAATGGCCGGGTCACCGGCCGTGCACAGGGCGTGCCGACCTTCCGCGAGGGCAAGGTCGTGCGCGTCGAGGCCTGGCTCCAATCGCTGGGCCACCAATGGGGGGACTTCGACGAGGTGCTGTTCTACAGCGATTCGACCAACGACCTGCCGTTGCTGGAGCGGGTGCAGACGCCGATCGCGACCAACCCCACCCCGGCCCTCGAAGCCATTGCCCGCGAGCGCGGCTGGCGCATCCTCAGACTATTCGAGACTTCATGATCCGCAAATTCATCGACAAGCTGCTGGGCAAGCCCGCCGCCGGCGACAAGCCGGCCGCAGGTGCCAAAGGGGCGCGCATTCCGCTGGGCAAGCGGGTCGAGGTGCCGGCCGCCGAGCACGGCATCGACCCGACGCTGCTGGACGAGCGTGCCGTTCGCGTCGTCACCACGCTGCAGGACGCAGGTTACGAGGCCTACATCGTGGGTGGCGCCGTGCGTGACCTGCTGGTGGGCCGGCGGCCGAAAGACTTCGACGTCGCGACCAATGCGACGCCCGAGCAGGTCAAGGGCCTGTTCCGCCGCGCCTTCATCATCGGCCGGCGTTTTCGCATCGTCCACGTGATCCACGGCCGCGGCCGCGACCACGAGGTGATCGAGGTCTCGACCTTCCGCGCCTACATGGACACCAACGCGGCTGAGCAGGTCGAAGGCAACGAGAAGACCTCGAAGGAAGAGATGGCCGGCAAGAGCCATGTCGTCGATGCCAGCGGCCGCGTGCTGCGAGACAACGTCTGGGGCCCGCAGGTCGAAGACGCCGTCCGGCGCGACTTCACTGTCAACGGCATGTACTACGACCCGCGCAGTCAGATCGTGGTCGACTACCACCACGGGCTGAAGGACGCGAAGGCGAAGACCCTGCGCATGATCGGCGACCCCGAGACGCGCTACCGCGAAGACCCGGTGCGCATCGTGCGGGTGATCCGCTTCGCCGCCAAGCTGGGCTTCACGATCGAGCCGAAGACGCTGAAGCCGCTGCGCACGATGTCCAGCCTGCTGGCCAATGTGCCGGCCTCGCGCTTGTTCGACGAGATGATCAAGCTGCTGCAGACCGGCCACGCGCTGGCCAGCCTGGCAGAGCTGAAGAAGCAGGGCCTGGACCGCGGCGTGTTCCCGGTGCTGGAGGCGGTGCTGGCCAATGCGCCAGAGGGCAGTGCGCGCGAGAAGTTCGTGCACCTCGCACTGGCCGACACCGACCGCCGTGTGGCCGAGGGCAAGGCTGTGGCGCCCAGCTTCATGCTGGCCTGCATGCTGTGGCACGACGTGGAGTCCAAGGCCGCCAAGCTGCGCGAGCAGGGTGAGCACCCGATGCCGGCCTTGTCGCAAGCGATCGATGCGGTGTTCGACGCGCGCATCGGCGATATCTCGGGCCGCGGCAAGCTGGCCACCGACATGCGCGAGATCTGGTTGATGCAGCCACGTTTCGAGCGCCGCAATGGCAATGCGCCGTACTCGCTGGTCGAGCAGCCGCGCTTCCGCGCCGGCTTCGACTTCCTGCGCCTGCGCGCCGATGCCGGCGAAATGCCTGTCGACCTGGCCGAGTGGTGGGAAGACTTCTCGCTCGGCACCGACGCTGAGCGCGAGGCGCTGATCGAGGCGGTGCGCGAAAGCAGCAAGCCCAAGCGGGGCGGTGGTGGGCCAGGCCCGCGCCGGGCAACGGCGGGCGCTCCGGCGGTCGCGGTGGCGGCTGCGCCCGAGGGCGATGACGCGCCAGACGAGACTGAGGCCGGTGCCGAAGGCGGCGATGCGCCGCGCAAACGYCGTCGTCGGCGCCGCAAGCCCTCGGGCAACCGCGGTGGGTCAGATGCAGGCGGTGCGCCGCAGTCGGTGCCGTCGCCGGGCCACGACGTCGATTGAACACCGCACCGGTGCGGGCCTACGTCGGTCTGGGGGCGAACCTCGGCGACGCGCGGGCCCAGGTCGAGGCGGCTTTTGACGCGCTGGCCGCGTGCCCCGGCTTGCAGCTGGCGGGCCGCTCGTCGATGTACCGCAGCGCGCCGGTGGATGCCGGTGGCCCCGACTATGTGAACGCCGTCGCGGCACTGGACAGCCGGCTCACGCCGCTCGAACTGCTGCACGTGTTGCAGGCCATCGAGACCCGTTTCGGCCGCGAACGTCCGTACCCCAACGCACCCCGCACGCTGGACCTGGACCTGCTGCTGCACGGCGACACCTGCTTGGCCACGCCCGAGTTGACGCTGCCGCACCCGCGTCTGCACCTGCGGGCCTTTGTGCTGCTGCCGTTGATCGAGCTCGCACCCAGCTTGTCCTTGCCCGGCCGTGGGCCACTGCAGGACCTGCTGCCCGCGGTGGCTGACCAGGCCATCGAGCGCTTGCCCTGACGCATTGGTCGTGGTCGACCTGGCCGAACGGCAGGAGACCACGCCACACCCCTCGCCGGAGGCTTTCTTATGAATCAACTCGCCGCGTTGCCGATCTCGGTCCAGGCCTTTGGCCTGCTGGTGCTGTCGAACCTGTTCATGACCTTTGCCTGGTACGGCCACCTGAAGCACCAGGCGGGCCAAGCCTGGTGGACGGCCGCGCTGATCAGCTGGGGTATTGCGCTGTTCGAGTACCTGCTGCAGGTGCCGGCCAACCGCATCGGCTATGCCGGCGGCCTGAGCCTGGCGCAGCTGAAGATCGGCCAGGAGGTGATCACGCTGGCGGTGTTTGTCGTGTTCGCCAGCGTCTACATGGGTGAGCCGCTGAAGCTGGATTACCTCTGGGCGGGCCTGTGTCTGGTGGGTGCTGTCTATTTCATCTTCCGGAATTAATCGCCACCCCGGCTGCCTACAATCGCGCCCGGACACACCGATGACGCTTCGGTGACATATCTGTGACCGCGCGCCCGCGCGTCACCACGAGGAGACCCGAATGCTTTTCGGCAAACTGTTGCCCAAAGATGGCAACTTCTTCGAGCTGTTCAACCAGCACGGCAAGTACATCTCTGAAGGCGCCCGCGCCTTCATGTCGATGCTCCAGTACTACAGCACAGCCGACCTGCGCGAGAAGTACGCGAGTGAAGTGGACGTCGCCGAGCGCGGCGCCGACAAGATCACCGCCGAGGTCAACCGGTTGCTGCACCGCACCTTCATCACGCCGATCGACCGCGAGCAGATCCATGGCCTGATCAACGCGATGGACGACATCACCGACCTGCTGCAAGACAGCAGCGAAGTGATGGCGCTGTACGACGTGCGCCATGTGACCGAGGACGTGCTGCGCCTGGGTGAGATCTCGGTCAAGTGCTGCGAACGCGTCCAACATGCTGTTTCGCTGCTGCCGCGCCTGAACCAGGCCGAGGTGGCCGAGGCCGCGATCAAGACCTGCGAGGAGATCGACCGCCTCGAGTCGGACGCCGACCGCGTGATGCGCAGCGCGATGTCGCGCCTGTTCCGCGAGGAGGAGGACGTACGCGAGCTGATCAAGCTGAAGGCCATCTACGAGCACCTGGAGACGATCTCCGACCGCTGCGAAGACGTCGCCAACCTGATCGAGGGCATCGTCCTCGAGAACTCCTGAGCCGCGGCACGACATGGATGCAGTGTCCGCCTCGTTCTGGGTCGTCGTGTTGCTGGTGCTGCTGGCGGTCGCGTTCGATTTCATGAACGGTTTCCACGACGCGGCGAACTCGATCGCCACCGTCGTGTCCACCGGCGTGCTGAAGCCTCAGCAGGCCGTGCTGTTCGCCGCTTTTTTCAACGTGATCGCGATCGCGATCTTCCACCTGAGCGTGGCGAAGACCATCGGCAAAGGCATCGTCGAGCCGGGCGTGGTCGACCATCATGTGGTGTTCGGCGCGTTGATCGGCGCGATCACCTGGAACGTGATCACCTGGTGGTACGGCATCCCGTCGTCCAGCTCGCACGCGCTGATCGGCGGCATCGTCGGTGCGGTGATGGCCAAGGCCGGGGGCGCCAAGCTGATCGGCGGCGGCATCCTGAAGACCGTCGCCTTCATCTTCGTCTCGCCGGTGCTGGGCTTCGTGCTCGGCTCGCTGATGATGGTGATCGTCGCGTGGATCTTCCGCCGCACCTCGCCGATCCGCATCGACCGCTGGTTCCGACGGCTGCAACTGGTCTCGGCCGGCTTGTATTCGCTCGGCCACGGCGGCAACGACGCGCAGAAGACCATTGGCATCATCTGGATGCTGCTGGTGGCGTCGGGCTATGTGGCGGCCGAAGCGACCGCACCGCCGGCCTGGGTCATCTGGGCTTGCTACGTGGCGATCGGCATGGGCACGATGTTCGGCGGCTGGCGCATCGTCAAGACCATGGGTCAACGCTTGACCAAGCTGAAGCCGGTCGGTGGCTTCTGTGCCGAAACTGGCGGTGCGATCACGCTGTTCATCGCCACCGGGCTGGGCATTCCGGTGTCGACCACCCACACCATCACCGGCGCCATCCTCGGCGTGGGTTCGGTGCGCAGTGCGTCCACCGTGCGCTGGGGGTTGGCCGGCAACATCATCTGGGCCTGGATCTTCACGATCCCGGCCGCAGCCTTCGTCGCCGGCGCTTTCTACTGGCTCAGCCTGAGCTTGTTCTGATCAATCAGTGGGCAGCGGCGGCTTCGGCTTGCTGCTGCCACTCGAAGAACTTCTGGCCGCCAAAGGCGATGGTGCCCATCAGCACCGTGCCGCCAATCAGCAATGCGGCGATGACRCCAAGCACGGCGCCCCAGCCGCTGGGGCGTTGAGTCTCACCATTGCTGAAGCGCGTGGCCCAGCGCTCGTCAGGCGTCAGGCCAATGACGATCGCGCTCAGCATCGCCGCCGACAACGACAAGCCCAGCAACGGGATCAGAGCCCAGGACAGCATGTCGTCCTGGCCGAGGCTGCGCATGCGCAACACACCGACCAGGCCAACCAGTGTCGGTGGCCAGAAGACCCAGGCCCAGGGGTCGCGGCCGCCGTGCAGGTAGAGCCGGTGCAGGCCGAGGCCACCGCCGATCACGGCGATCCAGGTGGCCAGCGTCTTCGATTTCGGACCGCTCATCGGCCGGCCTCGGGTGCCTGGCTGTCGCCCAGGCCCAGGGCCTTTTGCATCACCACCACGTCGAGCCAGCGCTCGAACTTCCAGCCGGCGCTTTTCATCGTGCCGACATGCTCGAAGCCCAGCCGGCGGTGCACGCCGATCGAACCGGCGTTGGCGCTGTCGCCGATCACGGCCAGCATCTGGCGCGCGCCGGCGGCTTCGCAACGGCCCATCAATTCGGCCAGCAGCAAGGTGCCCAGGCCTTTGCCGCGGGCGTCGCGGTGCAGGTAGATCGAATCCTCGACGCAGAAACGGTAGGCCAGCCGCGGTCGGAAGTGGTTGGCGTAGGCATAGCCCAGCACTTGGCCCTCGACCTCGGCCACCAGCCAGGGCAGGCCCTTGGCCAGCACGTCGGCGCGGCGCTTGGCCATCTCGGCCTCGCTCGGCGCTTCCAGCTCGAAGGTGCCGGTGCCGGTGAGGGCGGCATCGCCGTAGATGGCGGTGATGGCGGACAGGTCGGCGTCGGTGCTGGGGCGGATCAGCGTCGTGGCGGTGGCGGGCATGGGCAGCGAATTTGGGTGGGGCGAGCGGGGGGTGCTTTCGCCGTTTGGGGGTAAGCGCTTATAATCGCATGTTTCGGTCACGGTCGACCCCGCCTGGGGTGCGGCGTATCTACGGGACCGAAGTGTGTTCACCGGGGCGGCTTGAGGGTCGGCCGGGTGGACAAGCAGACCGGCTGGCCCAGTGGTGTCTCCTGGGTTTTCAGCGGTCGACCCACTTTTCAAGGAAACGACAAATGGTCGTGATTCGTCTGTCCCGTGGTGGTGCCAAGCACCGTCCCTTCTACAACATCGTCGTCGCCGACTCGCGCGAGCGCCGTGATGGCCGCTTCATCGAGCGCGTGGGTTTCTACAACCCGATGGCGTCCGAAGGCGAAGAAGGTCTGCGCGTTGCGCAAGACCGCGTGACCTACTGGGCCGGCGTCGGCGCCCAGCTGTCGCCGACCGTGCGCCGCCTGGTCGACACGGCCAAGGCCAAGGTCGTCGCCCCGGCCTGAGGGCTCGAGCGGCTGCCAGCGGGGTGAGCGTCTTGTCTCAAAGTTTGCCGGTCGCCAAGACCACCGACTTCGACGACACCCCCGCCTGGCCCGACGATGCGGTCGAAGTCGGCTGCATCGTCGACGCCTGGGGCATCCAGGGCGGGATCAAGGTCAAGCCTTTCTCGTCCGACCCCCAGGCCTTGTTTTCTTCACGCCGCTGGTTCCTGCAACCACCGGTGGGGCCGGCCCCCAAGACCAGTGCGGCCAAGCTGCCCCGGGTGCTGAAGATCACCGAAGCGCGCGAGCAAGGCGCCTTGGTGGTGGCCCGGGTGCAGGACGTTGCCGACCGCAACGCCGCCGAGGCCTTGCGCGGTGCCCGAATCTTCATTTCCCGCCAGAGTTTCCCGACCGCCAAAGACGGCGAGTACTACTGGATCGACTTGATCGGTCTGGCCGTCGTCAACCGCGAAGGCGCGCTGCTCGGCGACGTGATCGATCTGCTCGACACGGGTGCCCACTGCGTCCTGCGCGTGAAGCGCCCTGACGCGCCAGCGGACGCCAAGCCCGACGAGGCCGAACGGCTGATTCCCTTCGTCGACGCCTATGTCGACAAGGTCGACCTCGCCGAGCGCCGCATCACCGTCGACTGGGGCCTGGACTACTGACGTCGGTCACCGTCGTTTTGTCCATGCGCTTCGACGTCATCACCCTTTTCCCCGAGCTGTTCGCCCCCTTCCTGGTGCAGGGGGTGACGCGGCGTGCATTCGAGTCCGGCCAGGTTGACGTGCGGTTCTGGCCACTGCGCGACCACGCCGATGGCAACTACCGCCGTGTCGACGACCGACCCTTTGG
>NZ_JBFUGE010000208.1:0-10423 GCF_056403075.1 Ideonella sp. P3_A4
CGGGCAGATACCACCCGGTATCTGCCCGGCTCGTCGTCTCGCGATCATCCCCATCTCAGCCCGTCCAATGCGACGTATTTCTGGGACAGGGCACTAACGGCATAACGCCGCGCTGAGCCGAGCAGGCTCACCCGGCAGACGCCTCGCGGCGCAGGGCCAGCTGTGTCCAGATGCCACCCAGCAGATCGGCCACGCCGAACATCACCAGCATCGGCGGTGCCAGGCCCAGCACCGCGAAGGCGATGAAGGCCGCCATCACCAGGCAGCGTGTGTAGACCGAGGCCTGGAAGAAGGCCCGCGCCTCGCACTTGGCGGCGTAGATGTAGTAGATGCCGATGTTGAACACCAGGATGCCGACCACCCGCAGCCAGACCTCGGTGGTCAGCGGCATGCCGAACAGCGACAGCATCAGGTTAGGCGCGGCGGTGAGGCCGGCGCCCAGCACCAGCAGGTAGATGCCGAAGGCCTTCAGCGTGAAAGCGGGCTTGGACATGGGTCTCCTCCTGGTGCGCCACGGCGCGTGGTGTTCCACCCGATGCGGGTGGTGAGTTCCTCAGTCGGCGGTGATGCCCAGCAGCTTACGCGCCCGGTCGCGAATCTCGGTCCGGCGTTCGATCGGGATCGCGATGTAGTTGGTCGTGCGGCGCGGGTAGGTGTGGCTGTCGACGAAGCCTTCGAGGCTCAGGCCCTCGTCGTTGTGGGCCACGCGGTTGGGCACATGCAGCGTGTAGCGCTGGTCGGCGAAGAACTGCCACATCGCCGGCTTGGTGTAGCCCAGGGCGTCGCCAGGGCCGCTTTCGAACATGATCACCGGCCGGCTGGCGGCCAGCAGCTGCGGGCTGCCGCGCAGCACGCCCAGCTCGGCGCCCTCGACGTCGATCTTGATCACATCGATGCCGTCGGCCTTGACCAGGTTGTCCAGCCGGCGGATCGGCACCCGCACTTCCTGGATGCCGTCGTCCTTGCCAGCGCCGGCTGGCTGGCCGAGTGAGCTGTAGCCGGACTGGCGGGTGTTGATGAAGAACGACACCTCGCCCTCCTGGTCGCCCACCGCGCAGGCGTGCACCGGCACTTTCGGGAACTTGCGGCGCAGGCGTTCGACCTTTTCAGGGATGGCCTCGACCGCGACGATCTGGATCGACGGGTCGCGCTGCGCCACCGCGGTGATGATCGAGCCGATGTGGGCGCCGACGTCGATGAAGGTCTTGCCCGGCTGGCACAGCTGGGTCACCAGCAGCGTGGCCAGCTGGTCGTTGGCAATCGTGCCCACACTCTCGGGTGATCGCAGGGCCGCCCGAACCAGCTCGAGCTGGTCGCGCCCTGACATCAGCATCCGCCCGAGGGCGCTGCCCAGCACCCATTGTTTTGCGCTTTGCTCCAGCATCTTGATCCGTGTGTCGTGGTTCTTTGGCGGGCAAACAGGCCCGCGCAGGCGCGCAGCATACCGGGATGCGGGCGTGCCCGATCGGGTAGTGGCCCAGAAGCTGCGCAAAGCGGCGCTCGACTGGCTGTTCTAGGGACTCGGCGGAGGCCGCCCTGCCGACAAGACCGGCTCAGGGCAGGTATTTTTTCGCCAGCCGCCCCATYTGGCCCGACGCTTCGAGTTCGCCCAGGCCGTCGTTGATGATTTTCAGCAGTTCCTCGGCATGGGTGGCACGCCGGGAAATCATCATGTAGAACTCGGTCGGGGCCATGCCCGGCACCGGCTCGTGGCCCAGGCTCATGTCGGCGAGAAAGGGCTGGCCAATGGCCGTGAAGCCGGCCATCACCTCGTATTTTTCGAGGAACAGATCGCAGCGCCCGGCATGGGTCTTGGCGACCAGCGCGGCGAAGTCGTAAGCCCCTTGGTCGATGCTGCCAGGGGGCAAGCCATACGTCTCGTAGTTGTAGCCGAACACGCCACAGACCTTGTAGTTGTGCAGGTCCGAAAGATGATCAATCCGCAAGCCCGACGGATGGACCTTCTTGGAATAGAAATAGTAGTTGGTGGTGCGGTAATACGGGCGCGACAAGTAATAGGCCTTGGCCCGGGTTTCGTTATACGAAGCATTGAGCGCCAGCTGGTACTCGGTGCCGTCCATCACTTCCTTCTGGCAACGTGCCCAGGGCAGCAGCTCAATGCGGGCGTCGATACCGGCCTTCTGAAAGATGACAGTCACGACATCGACCGATAAACCGGTCAGCTCCTTGGTCGCCTGGCCGTCACTTCGCTTGTAGAAGGTGTAGGGCGGCCATTCGGCAGCATCGTCGCAGATGTGGACGGTCGCGCCGTTGAGCGTGCCGGCCCGCAGCGCCGGCGACGCGAGCAACGCCAGAGCGAGCGCTGCAACGGCGCGGCGTGTGAAAACCACGCCCAGTGGCCCCCAACGCACGCAAAGACATCGGCTGCGATTCACGGCGGTGCATCCCTCTGCCTCGTCCAGTGAAGTGTGCGCCAAGTGAAGGCGGGTTGCCAGACGGAAACAGGGGACTGCAAGCGCCTGGCCCGGGTGCCTGGCACCGGGTCAGGGCGGCTGAACAAATGCTCTCGCTGGGCCAGCCTGCCACGTTCGTTCGAACGCTGCCGCCGCTCAGGCGATCAGCGCGCAGTGCGGCGCCGCTGCTGAAGTGGTCGCCTTGGGGCTTGCCCGGTGCGCGGCGTGGCCGGCGCGCTCCATCGCCCAGCCCTCGGTGGCGCGGTGGCTGGGGTGCCACTGGGCTGCACGAGCGCGCTGGGCGCCCGGCACGCCGCTGGCCAGGCCCTTGGCGACCAGGCGCTGCACCAGGTCGTCGGCCTGTTCGGCGCTCAGCTGGCTCGAAAAACGCTGCCAGCGGCGCAGCACGTCGGGGTTCTGCCAGGCGTCTTCGAGGCGCTCGCGCATTTCTTCGTCGCTGCCGGGACGGCCGCCTTGCCAGGCGCGCGGCAACAGGGTGTGGAAGAACAGGTGGAAGTCGCGCCGCAGGTCGGTGCCAGGCAGCAGCTTGGTCAGCTGGGCGATGCGCACGGCAAAGCCGCTGTGGGTCAATTGCAGCGTGATCAGCGCCTGCAGGCACTGGATCGGGTTCAGCAAGCGCAGGCGGTTGGGCGGCAACACACGCAGCGGCAGTGTGGCGGCCAGCTCGTGCGGCAGCGGGGTCACAAAGGACATCAGCGTGGCCAGGCGCGCCCATTCGGCGCTGCTCAGGCCTTCGGCGGCGCCAGCGCCGTCGGCTTTGCGGGCTTCGGCCAGCACGGCCATCAGGCGGGCTTCGTCCCAGCGCTTGCCGCCCTTGGCCTGCTGGGCGCGGCGGCTCAGCGTGGCCAGGTTGCCGGCGGCGTAGCCGGCGCGGTGATTCAGGCGCTCGACCACCGCTTCGTGGCCTTCGCCGTCGCCCAGATCGGCGCGGGTGACCGGGCAGCGCAGGCTGTCGATCTGGGCCAGGAAGTTCGGCGTGACCTGCACGCCTTCGAAGGCCTGGCCCTGGTGCCAGGCGGCCAGCCGCAGCTGCAGCCACTGGCGCACACCACGGCCTGCGCGCAGCGTGCGGCTGCCGAACGCCGCGCGGCCGGCCTCCCAACCGTGCCGCAGCGGGTGGCCAGGCAGCAGGTGCTCGGCAGGCGGCACGAGGCCGTGGTGGGCGAAATCCCAGCCCAGCTCGAACGCCGGGTCGCGCGCCTCGCCGGGGCCGAACAGATCTTCGGCTTCGGCGGCGGCCAGCGCCTGGGTTGCACGGGCGGTGCGGCCGGTGCGAGCCAGCGCCAGGGTCGGACGCGGCTGCGGCAGGTCGTCGAAGGCGAGGGTGGTTTGGGCGGCCATGGGATGCTCCGTGAAGAACAAGAGGGGGTGTGATGGACAGCGTGTGAAGACAGTGTCTGGCCGCACAGGCTCATGGAATGAGCCAGGCTCATGCTCCAATGAATCTCAACAACAGTTGCACTCAACCCAGCAGGCTCACGCCATGAGCCTGTGCTACCGTCCATCCATGAACCGCACCGAACGCTTCTATCGCATCGAGCTGTTGATCAAGTCGCGCGGCGGCGTCAGCTTCGAAGAGCTGCTTGACGAACTCGAGGTCTCGCGCGCCACCCTCAAGCGCGACCTGCAGTACCTGCGCGACCGGATGGACGCGCCGATCGTCTACGACCGTTTCGACAACGTCTATCGTTTCGACGGCGTGATGCCCGGCGCGGTGTCCACCAAGGCTTCGTCGCACGAACTGCCGGGCGTCTGGTTCAGCGAGGCCGAGATCCACGCATTGCTGACGATGCACCAGCTGATCAAGGGGCTGGACTCGGGCGGCGTGCTCGGCCGCCACCTGCAGCCGCTGCTGGACAAGCTGCACGGCATGCTCGGTGCGAGCGAGAGCGAATCGCGTGAGCTGATGCGGCGCGTGAAGATCGCCTCGCCCGCGCGCCGGCCGGTGCCGACACGCTGGTTCGAAGTGGCCGGCAGCGCGCTGCTGAAGCGCCAACGCATCGACCTGCTGTACTTCACCCGCAAGCGCCAGACCGAAAGCCGGCGCGAGGTCTCGCCGCAGCGGCTGATCCACTACCGCAACACCTGGTACCTCGATGCCTGGTGCCACGCCAGCGACGGCCTGCGTCGTTTCGCGCTCGACGCGGTGCGCGCAGCCAAGGCGCTCGAACATCCGCGCGCGAAAGACGTGGCGATGAAGACAGTCGAGGCCGAGCTGGACGGCGGCTACGGCATCTTCAGCGGCAAGGCCGAGCAATGGGCCACGTTGGCCTTTGATGCCGACGCGGCGCAGTGGGTGGCGCAAGAAGAGTGGCACCCAGAGCAGCGCCTGAGCCTGCAGCCCGACGGCGCACTGCGCATGGAGCTGCCCTATGCCGACGCGACCGAGCTGGCGATGGACATCCAGCGCCATGGCCCGCAAGTGAAGGTGCTGGCGCCGCCGGCCCTGGTGCGCTTGGTCAAGGAGCGGCTCCGTGCCGCCGCGGCGCTCTACACGGCCGATTGACGCCGACGCTGTCAGGTTTTCACTGACACCGCGGCCACGTCAGGTGGCCAGTGCCCAAATCTTCACGCCAGAACCCTGCCCCCTGCGTGGTGACCGGGTTCAGCGGCGCCGTTGCTTCGCCGATAGTTCACCCATGTCTTCCGCTTAGGTTGTCTTCGCCATGCCATGGATTTCCTGATCGCACGCTATGACATCGGGATGGTCGCCCTGTCCATCCTGATCGCCAGCTTCGCCTCCTACGTCGCGCTGGACCTGGCCCAGCGCGTGCGCACCCGCGACCGCGCGGTGGCGCTGGGGTGGTGGACCGGCGGTTCGCTCGTCATGGGCACCGGCATCTGGTCCATGCACTTTGTCGGCATGCTGGCCTTTTCGCTGCCGGTGGCGATCGGCTACACGCATTGGCTGACGCTCGCTTCGTGGGCGGCCGGCGTGGGGGTTTCGGGTGTGGCGCTGGGCGTGGCCGGTCGCGGCCGGTTGACGCTGGCGCGCCTGGTGCTGGGCTCRCTGGCCATGGGCGCCGGCATCTGCGCGATGCACTACGTGGGCATGGCCGCGCTCGAGATGGCGCCGGCCATCGTCTGGGACTGGGCTCTCGTGGGCGCATCGGCGGCGATTGCCGTGGTGGCCTCGGGTGTGGCCTTGTCGATCTTTTTCTGGCTGCGCCGCGTCAGCGAGCGGCGTGGCGCTGTGCTGCAGCTGGCGGCCGCGGTCGTGATGGGGCTGGCGATCAGCGGCATGCACTACACCGCGATGGCGGCAGCGAACTTCCCGGTCGGCTCGGTCTGCCTCAGTGCCGGTGCGCTGGTGGTGGATCGCCTTGGTGGCCTGGTGGTGCTGGCATCGCTGCTGATGCTGGGGATGACCTGGCTCACCTCGATCCTCGACGCGCGCATGCAGGGCAAGGCGGCGCGCCTGGCCGACTCGCTGCAGGTGGCCAACGCGAGCCTGCAGGCCGCCAACGACGAATTGCAGCACCAGGCGTTCCTGGACCCGCTGACCAGGCTGCCGAACCGGGTGCTGTTCGAAGACCGCCTGGCGCACGCCGTGGCCCGTATTGAACGTTCTGCCGAACACGTGGCCGAGCGCAAGCTGGAAAAGCTGGCGGTGCTGTTCATCGACCTGGACGGCTTCAAGCCGGTCAACGACTCGTTCGGCCATGGTGCCGGCGACGAGGTGCTGAAGGAAACCGCGCGCCGCCTGCGCGAGCAGGCCCGCGACAGCGACACCGTCGCGCGTGTCGGGGGCGACGAGTTTCTGCTGCTGATGGAAGACGTGACCAACCTGGCTGACAGCGCGACGATGGCRCAGCGGGTGGTCGATCGGCTGCGGCGTCCCTTCAACGTCGGTGGCCGGCCGGTCGAGATCGCCGCGTCGATCGGCATCGCCATCTACCCCGACCATGGCCAGCGCGACAGGCTCGTGGCCCACGCCGATGCGGCGATGTATTCGGCCAAGCGAGCCGGCGGCAACACCTTTGCGGTGTTCGAAGCGCACATGAACGGCGACGCGCTGGAGCAGCTCAGCCTGCAGACCGATCTGCGGCGCGCCGTCGAGCGCGGCGAGCTGGAGCTGTACTACCAGCCGAAGATCGACGGGCAGGGCGGCCAGATCCACGGCGTCGAGGCGCTGCTGCGTTGGAACCACCCGACACGTGGCCAGCTGAGCCCGGCACTGTTCATTCCGCTCGCCGAGCGTTTCGGCCTGATCAACCACCTGGGCAACTGGGTCATCGAAGAGACCTGCAGCCAGATCCGGGACTGGGGCGGGGTCGGCGTGCGCATGCGGGTGGCGATCAACCTGTCGGTGCACCAGTTGCGCGAGGCTGACCTGGTCGAGCGCATCGAGCAGGCACTGGCCCGCCATGGCGTGGACCCGTCGTGCCTGTTGTGCGAAATCACCGAGTCGGTGGCGATGGAAGACATCCGCGCGACCCAGGCGGCCTTCGAAGGCTTGGCGCGCGTTGGCGTCTTCCTGTCGATCGACGACTTCGGCACCGGCTATTCGAGCCTGAGCTACCTGCGCCAGTTGCCGGCACGCCAGCTGAAGATCGACCGCAGCTTCGTCAAAGACCTGCAGACCAGCGGCGATGCCCGCGCGGTGGTCGATGCGGTGGTGCGCCTGGCGCATGCGCTGGGCCTGCGCGTGGTGGCCGAAGGCGTCGAAACCTCCGATCAGCGCGATGTGCTGGTCAACCTGGGCTGCGACGAGCTGCAGGGCTTTCTGTTCGCCCGCCCAATGCCCGCCAGCGCGCTGTTGGACTGGGTCATGGGCCGCAAGCCCGAAGGTGCGGTGGATTTCGCGCCGTCGATCACAGCGGCGCTTTGAGCTTCCGACCGCAGGTTCAGTCTTTGTTCTTGCGGCTGGCCGCCAGCGCCAGCGCGCCGTCCAGGGCCTCGGCAAGCGCATTCAGATCGACCGGCTTGGTCAGGTAGCGGAAGTAGCCGGCTGCCAGGCCCTTGCCGACCGCATCCGGCATCGCGTTCGCGGTGATCGCGATGACCGGAATGTGCGCGGTGCGCGGGTCGTTCTTCAGCATGGCCTGGGCCGCGCTGCCTGAAAGCACCGGCATGTTGTTGTCCATCAGGATCACATCGGGCTGGTGCAGGCGTGCCATCTCGATGCCGCGCTTGCCGTTGGACGCCGTCAGCAGCCGCACGCCCGGCCGCGCCGCCATCGCGGCCTGGAGCAGTTCGAGACTGGCCGGGTTGTCCTCGACGCACAGCACGGTCGCCTCGGTCTTGTCGTCACTGGTGGGCAGCAGCGGCATCGGCTCGGTCACGACGTCCGAACCCGGTTCTGCCGGCAAGTCGATCCAGAACTGACTGCCTGCCCCGGGGCGACTGGACACACCGAGCTCGCCACCCATCAGCTCGACCAGTCGCTTGGTGACGACCAGGCCGATGCCGGTGCCTTCTTGCGTGCCGGCTTCCTGGCCGAGCCGGTTGAAGGGCTGGAACAGTGCGGCCACCTGCTCGGGCTTCATGCCGATGCCGGTGTCCTGCACCGACAGCCGCATCCGGTCGGGCGCGAGGCGGATGCAGTCGACCACCACCGAACCCGAATCGCGGTTGTACTTGATGGCATTCGACAGCAGGTTCAGCAGCACCTGCTTGAGCCGCGTGCGGTCGGCCTTCACCAGGGCTTCGGCAGTCGTTGGGAACAGCAGCCGGATCTTGCGCCGCTCAGCCAGCGGCTCGGTCATCGACTGGCATTCGGCCAGCACCTCGGCCAGGCGGATCGGCTCGACCGACAGCGTCAGTTTGCCGGCCTCGATCTGGGCCAGGTTCAGGATGTCGTTGATCAGGCTCAGCAGATGGTGGCCGGCCTTGACGATGTGGTCCAGGAAGGTCTTGTAGCGATCGGGCGGCAGGGYGCTCGGGTCCGACATGGCCAGCATCTGGCCGAAGCCGATGATGGCGTTCAGCGGCGTGCGCAGCTCGTGGCTCATGTTGGACAGGAATTCCGATTTGGCGCGGTTGGCCGATTGCGCCGCGTCGGAGGCCAGCGCCAGGTCGGCGTTGCTGCGCTCCAGCGCGGCAGTGCGCTCGTGCACGCGCCGCTCGAGCTCTTCGTTCAGCCGCATCACCTCTTGCTGCGCCTCGCGCCGGTCTTCGACCTCGCGCGCCTTGTCGAGGTTCGACGCCTCGAGCGCGACCGTGCGGCGTTCGATCTCGACCATCATGTTGTTGAACGCGGCGACCAGCCCGCCCAGTTCGTCGTCGCTGCGCTGTTCGACGCGGCGCGAGTAGTCCTGCCGCTCGACGACTTCGCGTGCAGCTTCGCCCACCGCCAGGATGGGTCGCATCACGATCTGTCGCATCCATGCCGACATCAAGGTGGCGACCAGCATCGCGAAGACGGTCACCGCCAGCGCGATGCCGGCGTAGCTGAGCAGGCGGTCGATCAGCTCGTAGTCGGCCTGCAGGTACACGGTACCCAGGATCTGCCCGTGCTCGACGATGCGCCTGAAGGCGACCACGCTGCTGCCGGAGACCGCCACGCCATCGGCGCCCGGTAGCGCAGGGAATTCGGCGCGGGTTCCCTCGGCCACATAACGCGCAAACAGCACACCGCGGGTCGAATAGACGGCGGCGGCCCGAACCTTGGGCTGGAAGCGCAGCACGGCGAGGTTGTCTTGCGCCACGCGGGCGTCGTCGAACGACAGTGCCGGTGCGGTCGTGCGGCCGATCAGTTCGGCCTGGGCGTCGATGTTCTCGAGCCAGCTCTTATGGTAGGCCCGCAGGTCGTAGGCAATCATCGCGCCCAGTGCCACGACCACCGCGACCAGCGTGGTCAGCAGAATCGCGCCCAGCAGCTTGCGACGCAACGAGCCGCCGAAGCTCATGTTCATGACGGACCTCCCGCCACGGTACGGGCCACGCCGAGCAGGCGGGCACTGATCCGCAGCTTGCTGCGCTCAACGGCCGGCAGCGAGATGTCGAATTTCACCTTGTCGTCGACGACGACGAAGTTCACCATGCTCCCGGCCGAGACGCCCAGGTCGGACTCGGTGACTGTCAGCACCGGCCGGTCTTTCAGTGCGGCCAACGTATCGCCCAAGCGCGCCGTGTGCGTTCGGGCGATGAACAACATGTCCACGCCGTCCAATGAGTCGCCGCGTTCGAGTTTGCGCACGATGATCGGCCGGCCGTTCACGGTTTGACCGCGTGCGATGGCTGTCAGTTCCTCGACTACCGCCGATGACGCCAGCACGCCGATGCCGAACGGCGTCTCCGGGCTCGCCGTCGAGGGCCATTCGACATAGTTGCCGAACTTGCACAGGAAAGCGCCCTTGATGCGGTATTCGGCGGCCTGGGCGTCGTTGGCCCAGCTGGGCTGCCCCGCGATGCCGGCCAACAGCAGCGTGACGAGCATGACCCAACGCAGCACATGCCAGGTGGCGGGTGCGGGCACAGGGCGGATCATCGCGGGGCCTTCCATCAGAAGCGCCAGCTCAGCTGGGCATACAGCGCGCGCTGGAACTGCGTCCGCGTCGCGACATTGCCGAATTCGCCATGGCCGTTGCCGGTCAGGTTCTGCCCGGCAAGCGCCAACTCGAGCGTGGCGTTGGGCTGCCAGGCCAGGCGCATGTCGAGTGCGGTGTAGCGAGGCACGGCGGGCAAGGCCAGGGCCGCCACGTGCCGCAGCACGAAGTCCAGCTCGACTTGCCCGCCCAGATCGTGCGAGGAGCGCAACGTCCACCAATGCGAAGGGCTGGCGCCTTCGGTGGCCGCCACGGTGCCCACGTCATTGCTGCCCGGCTTCAGCCTCAGGTCCTGCCACAGGCGGCTGTAGCCGGCGTGCAGGCGCCAATGGGCCAAGGCCTGGAAGCTGCCCCACAGCTCGACACCGCGGGCGCGGCCTTCCATCCCGTTGGCCAGCACGAAGACATTGCTGTTGGGGTCGAACTGCACCGTGCGCAGGCGGTCGTAGTCGGCGTGGTAGACGGTGGCCGAGAGCGAGGTGGTCGGCGTCGGCTGGC
>NZ_JBFUGE010000209.1:0-10419 GCF_056403075.1 Ideonella sp. P3_A4
GCACGGCCTTGTCGCCGATGACCGCGGCCAGCGCAGCGCTGGGGGTCATTGCCTTCATGAACGCGGCGTTCGGGGTGCGCTTCTTGGCCGGGGCGGCCTTCTTCGCGGGGGCCGCTTTCTTGGCCGGAGCGGCCTTCTTCGCGGGCGCTGCCTTCTTGGCAGGCGCCGCCTTCTTCGCCGGAGCGGCGGCCTTCTTGGCCGGAGCGGCCTTTTTCGCCGGAGCGGCCTTCTTGGCCGGAGCGGCCTTCTTCGCAGTTGCCATGTTGATTCTCTCCATCAAGTGAACAGTTGATGTGCCGGGCCCGGGTTGGAAGCCACGTGGACTTCCATTTCTCACAAGATCCGCAGCGACCCGAATGGTACTGCGTGTACGAGGGGCTGAGAAGCCGTTTTCCCTCGTAAAACACCCTTTGATGCCCCGGAGTGACCCGCATTTGTCGTTCCTGGGCATCACCTGGAAGTATTTGTATACCCTCACCCGTATTTTCACGAGGGACGACGGACACGATTCGACGCAGATCGCTGATCACGTGCCGGCGGACCCCACTTGCACACGCGCGTGAGCACCGCACAATGCCGCTGCGCGGTCGTCGTCGACCACGTGTTGAGTCAACACCTCAAAGGAAGTCGCCTTCGATGAAGCTCCTTGTCCGTTGGTTCCTGCTCGCTGCCGCACTGCTGCTGGTGGCCAACCTGTACAGCGGTGTCACCGTGGCCAGCTTCACCGCGGCGCTTGGTGCGGCGTTGGTCCTGGGCCTGCTGAACACGCTGGTGCGTCCGCTGCTGGTGCTGCTGACCTTGCCGGTCACGCTGCTCACGCTGGGCCTGTTCCTGTTCGTGATCAACGCGCTGATGTTCTGGGCCGCGGCGCGCCTGCTCGACGGCTTCGAGGTGGCCGGCTTCGCGGCCGCGCTGATCGGCTCGTTGATCTACAGCGCCTGCGGCATGGTCATCGACACCGCCGTCGAACGCATCTTCGCGCGCGAGTGAGCGCGTGAGTCAGGGCGCGTTTCGCGTCCGGCGTAGGATGCGTCGGACGTGCCGCCTTCAGCGCCCGCATTCCCCTGCATACGTTCACCGCACGCCCGTCGTGCCTGCCCTGAGGAGGGCCTAGCCATCACCACCGCGAACTCCATCGAACTGACCGCCGGCGAACTGCGCCTGGCATTGCGGCCCGACCTGGGCGGTTGCTTGGCCGGCCTCTGGCTCGGCGATCTGCCGGTGCTGCGCAGCACCGAGCCGGCCGAGCTGGCCACGTCGCGTCTGGCGGGCAACTATCCCTTGGCGCCGTACTCGAACCGCCTCGGTTTCCGTCGCTTTCGCTGGTTGGGCCATGACTACACGACGCAGCAGAACTTCGACGACAACCCGCACTCGGTGCACGGGGTCGCATGGCAACGTCCGTGGACGGTCGTCTCCAGCGATGCGCAGCGGGTCGAACTGGCCTACTCGCACCAGCCCGATGCGCATTGGCCCTTCGCTTTCGATCTGCGCCAGGTCTACGAGCTGACCCCTGAATCGCTGACCACGCGCCTGCACATCACCAACCGCCACGACGGGCCGCAGCCGGTCGGTCTGGGCTGGCACCCTTACTTCCCGAAGCGCAGCCGCAGCCGTCTGCACATCGAGCTGACCGACCGCTGGGAGCCTGACGCGAGCGGCCTGCCGACGCGCAAGGTGCCGCAGGCCGGCATCGATGGCGACATCGCCCATCTCGACTTCGACAACTGCTTCGAAGGCTGGCGTGGCGACGCGAAGATCCGCGACGAGAAGCTGCGCATGAGCCTGCGCGCGTCGACGCCGTACCTGGTCGTCTTCACGCCGCAGAACAAGCCGTACTTCTGCGTCGAGCCGGTGACCCACGTCAGCAACGCCATCCACATGGCCGACCCGCAAGCCCATGGGCTGCGCAAGCTGGCGCCTGACGAGTCGTTCGAAGCCTGGTTCACGCTGGACGTCGCGCGGGTATGAGCGGCATGGCCGACACGCCCGCGCTGTTCGAGGCGCGGCCGCTGCCGGTGCCGCCCTCGCTGCTGGGCGAGTCGCCGTTCTGGCATCCCGGTGAGTCCGCGCTGTACTGGTGCGACATCCCGGGCAAGCGACTGAACCGCTACGAGCCTGCCAGCGGCGCTCACCGCGCGTGGGATTTCGACTGCGAGCCGTGCAGTGCGGCGCCGCTGCTGGGCGGCGAGTTGCTGCTGGCGATGCGGGATGGCCTGTGGCGCTTCGATCCGGCGAACGGCAAGCGCCGTCTGTTGGTCAAGCCGCCGTACGACCAAACCAAAGAGCGCTTCAATGATGGCAAGGCCGATCCGCAGGGCCGATTCTGGGTCGGCACGATCTACGAACCGCGCGAGCCGGCGCTGGCGGCGTTGTACCGCTGGGGCGATGGCGAGCTGCAGCGCATGGCCGGCGATGTCACCGTCAGCAACGGTCTGGGCTGGAGCCCGAACGGGCGCACGCTGTATTGGAGCGACACCAAAGCCCACCTGATCCAGGCGCTCGACATGGACCCGAGCGACGGCTCGCTGTCGAACCGGCGTGCCTTTGCGCAGTTCCCGCTCAAGACCGCCGACCAGCCACTGGACAGTTATGGTGGCCGACCCGACGGCGCGGCGGTCGACAACGAAGGCTGCTACTGGAGCGCAATGTTCGAGGGCCAGCGCCTGCTGCGCCTGTCGCCGGACGGCGAGGTGTTGCGCGAGGTCAGGCTGCCGGTGCGCTGCGCGACCATGGCCTGCTTTGGCGATGCCGACCTCAAGACCTTGTATGTGACGACTGCGCGCGAGAAGCGGCCGGCTGATGAGTTGGCCGCACAGCCGTGGGCGGGGCAGGTGCTGCGTTTGCGTATCGACGTGCCGGGACTGCCGGTGAACTTTGCTGTGCTGTAAAGCTGCTCGACAGGCGGCCCTGCGGGGCCTGTTGACGTCCACAAAAGCACCGTAACCGTGGCGTAACCGGCGGCCACGTCGAGGCCCCTTATGCGTTCCATATCTGGCCCGAAGTAGGGCGTCATGGGTCTGCCAAGGGTTTGCTCGTATAATCCCGAGGCTTTGCCGACCGCAGCCTCCAACTCACCCCAGACCCCGCCGCCAGCCGCCCCTGCTCAACAGCCGGGCACGCCGCGACCGGACCGATCTGATCCATGGGCTGATGTGGATGATGAGGGCGCAAAGCCGCCGTTCAAGGCCTTGACCCGAGAAGAGGCTCGGGCCCTGGCGGTGCGAAACCCCGCTGTCTCACCATGGCGGGTGGTCGCGGTCCAGGCCGTGGTCGGGAGCATCGTGGCCGCGCTTGCGGGGCTGCTGATGGGTGAATCGTCGTATTTCTGGTCGGCGCTGTATGGCGCCGGCACGGTGGTCCTGCCGGGCGCCTTGATGGCGCGTGGCATGACCAGCCGGCTCTCGAGCATGGCGCCCGGCGTATCCGCCGTCAGCTTCATGTTCTGGGAGATGGTGAAGCTGGGAGTGTCGGTGGCCCTGTTGATCGGGGCGCCGAGACTGGTGCCGCACCTGAGCTGGCCAGCCTTGCTGGCGGCGCTGGTGCTGTGCATCAAGGTGTATTGGGTTGCGCTCGCGTGGCGCGGGCGCAAGACGACAAGTTGAACGCCAATTGAACAGTTAGCACGGACGACAACAACATGGCAGCCGAAGGTCACGAAGCCGTAGAGCACGCACCCACCGCGGGCGAGTACATCGTCCACCACCTGACCCACGCCCGCAACAAAGAGCTGCACGGCCCGTTCGACCTGTCGGTCGTGGCCTGGGACTCGATGTTCTTCGCCGTCCTGATCGGCGTGGTGGGCTGCTTCTTCCTGTGGCGCGCTGCGCGCTCGGCCACTTCCGGTGTGCCGGGGCGTTTCCAGGCCGCGGTCGAGATCCTGGTCGAGATGGTCGAATCGCAGGCCAAGGGCATCGTGCACAACGCCACCAGCCGCAAGCTGGTCGCCCCGTTGGCGCTGACCGTGTTCCTCTGGATCTTCCTGATGAACGCGATGGACTTGCTGCCGGTCGATCTGCTGCCCGCCATCTGGGGCTGGATCGTCGAGGCCAATGGCGGCGACGCGCACCACGCCTACCTGCGCTCGGTGCCCACCGCCGACCTGTCGGTGACGATGGGCCTGTCGCTGTCGGTGCTGGTCGTCTGCCTGGTCTACAACGTCAAGATCAAGGGCTTCGGCGGCTGGGTCCACGAGCTGTTCGCCGCCCCGTTCGGCGACCACTGGGCGCTGTACCCGTTCAACTTCCTGATGCAGGTCATCGAGTTCGTCGCCAAGACGGTCTCGCACGGCATGCGTCTGTTCGGCAACATGTATGCCGGCGAGCTGATCTTCCTGCTGATCGCCCTGATGGGCGGCGCCATCGGCTCGGTCGGCTTCGGTACCGGTCTGGGCCTGGCCATCGGCCACATCATCGCCGGCTCCGCCTGGGCGATCTTCCACATCCTGATCATCACCCTGCAGGCCTTCGTGTTCATGATGCTCACGCTGGTCTACATCGGTCAGGCACACGACGCTCACTAAAGAGCGGCGGTCTTTCTCTCGGTTCCCGTTTCCTTTTTCCTCTTCACAACACAACCTTCTCGACTAGGAGTCATCATGGAAGTCATCAGCTTTGTTGCTCTCGCCGCCGGCCTGATCATTGGTCTGGGCGCTGTCGGTGCTTGTATCGGCATCGGCATCATGGGCAGCAAGTACCTGGAGTCCGCCGCTCGCCAGCCTGAGCTGATGGGCGAACTGCAGACCAAGATGTTCCTGCTGGCCGGCCTGATCGACGCGGCCWTCATCATCGGCACCGGTATCGCCCTGTGGTTCGCCACGGCCAACCCGTTCCTGGGCCAGATCGCCCAAGCCGTGGCCGCCCAAGCCGCCAAGTAATACGGCACGGTCGTGTTGAGAGGCAAGGGCGCGGTCGCATGAGCTGCCGCACCCTTCGCTGAAGATCCCCGCCACCGTTCGAGGCAATCAAGTGAGCATCACCGGTACCCTCATCGTCCAGATGATCGTGTTCCTGATCTTGGTCTGGTTCACGATGAAATTCGTCTGGCCGCCGATCACCACCGCGCTGGACGAGCGCGCGAAGAAGATCGCCGATGGGCTGTCGGCCGCCGACAAGGCGAAGGCCGAATCGGCCGCCGCCGCGAAGACGATCCAAGCCGAGCTGTCGGCCGCCAAGGACGACGCTGCCAAGCGCCTGTCCGACGCCGAACGCCTGGGCCAGCAACTGATCGAAGAAGCCAAGTCCCGCGCAAGCGAGGAAGGCGCCAAGATCGTCGCCGCCGCCAAGGCCGAGGCCGAGCAAGAATCCATGAAGGCCCGCGAGGCCCTGCGTGAGCAGGTCGCGCTGTTGGCCGTCAAGGGCGCTGAGCAGATCCTGAAGCGCGAAGTCAACGCCGGCGTCCACGCCGAGCTGCTGACCCGCCTGAAGACGGAACTCTGACCATGGCCGAGCTCGCCACCATCGCCCGCCCCTACGCGGAAGCCCTGTTCAAGGCCAGCGCCGGAGACGACGCTTCAGGCCTGGCCGACCAGCTGCAAACGCTGGGCCAGGTCGCCGGCCATGCGCAACTGCGCCAGTTCGCCGACAGCCCCAAGGTCAGCGCGGCACAGGTGTTCGAGCTGGTCAGCGGCGTCGCCCGCCTGCAGCTGTCGCCCAAGGTCGCCAACCTGCTGCGCACCGTCATCGACAACGGCCGCCTGAACGCGCTGCCCGCGATCGCCGCGCAATACCGCGCGCTGGTCAACGCCAGCACAGGTGTGTCGGACGCCAAGATCACCAGCGCCTTCGCGCTCGACGCCGGCCAGCTGGCCGATGTCGTCGCCACGCTGGAGAAGCGCTTCGGCCGCAAGCTGAACGCCAGCGTCGCGGTCGACGAGTCGCTGATCGGCGGCATCCGTGTCGAAGTCGGTGACGAGGTGCTGGACACCTCGGTTCGCGCCCGGCTCGAGCAGATGCGCGTCGCACTGACCCACTGAACATCCGCAGCCCACGCGCTCCACGGCAACACCATTTACGGCGACCAGCCCGACGCTAGCGCCTCACGCTTTCGGAGAAAGCTATGCAACTGAATCCCGCTGAAATTTCCGAACTGATCAAGAGCCGCATCGAAGGCCTGGGCGCCTCGACGGACATCCGCAACCAGGGCACCGTCGTTTCGGTGACCGACGGCATCGTCCGCGTGCACGGCCTGTCCGATGCAATGGCCGGCGAAATGCTCGAGTTCCCCGCCGGCAAGGACGGCCAGCCGTCGTTCGGCCTCGCGCTGAACCTCGAGCGCGACTCCGTCGGCGCGGTGATCTTGGGCGAGTACGAACACATCTCCGAAGGCGACACCGTCAAGTGCACGGGCCGCATCCTGGAAGTGCCGGTCGGCCCCGAGCTGATCGGCCGTGTCGTCAACGCGCTGGGTCAGCCGATCGACGGCAAGGGCCCGATCAACGCCAAGCTGACCGACGTGATCGAGAAGGTCGCCCCGGGCGTGATCGCCCGTAAGTCCGTCGACCAGCCAGTGCAGACCGGCCTGAAGTCGATCGACTCGATGGTGCCGATCGGCCGCGGCCAGCGCGAGCTGATCATCGGCGACCGCCAGACCGGCAAGACGGCGGTGGCGATCGACGCGATCATCAACCAGAAGGGTCAGAACATGACCTGCGTCTACGTCGCGATCGGCCAGAAGGCTTCGTCGATCAAGAACGTGGTGCGCGCTCTGGAACAAGCCGGCGCGATGGACTTCACCATCGTCGTTGCCGCCTCGGCCTCTGAGTCGGCCGCGATGCAGTACGTGTCGGCCTATTCGGGCTGCACGATGGGCGAGTACTTCCGCGACCGCGGCCAAGACGCGCTGATCGTCTATGACGACCTGTCCAAGCAGGCCGTTGCCTACCGTCAAGTGTCGCTGCTGCTGCGCCGCCCGCCGGGCCGCGAAGCCTTCCCCGGCGACGTGTTCTATCTCCACAGCCGTCTGCTCGAGCGCGCGGCCCGCGTGAACGCCGACTACGTCGAAGCCTTCACCAAGGGTGAGGTCAAGGGCAAGACCGGTTCGCTGACCGCGCTGCCGATCATCGAAACCCAAGCCGGTGACGTGTCGGCCTTCGTGCCGACCAACGTGATCTCGATCACCGACGGCCAGATCTTCCTGGAAACCAGCCTGTTCAACGCCGGCATCCGCCCTGCGATCAACGCCGGTATCTCGGTGTCGCGCGTCGGTGGCGCGGCCCAGACCAACCTGATCAAGTCGCTGTCCGGCGGTATCCGTACCGACCTGGCGCAGTACCGTGAACTGGCCGCGTTCGCGCAGTTCGCCTCGGACCTGGACGAAGCCACCCGCAAGCAACTGGACCGCGGTGCCCGCGTGACCGAACTGCTGAAGCAAGCCCAGTACTCGCCGCTTCCCGTCAGCCTGATGGCCGCTACTTTGTACGCGGTGAACAAGGGCTACATGGATTCGATCGAGATCAAGAAGGTTCTACCGTTTGAGCACGGCCTGCATCAGCATCTGAAGGCCAGCCATGCTGCGTTGTTGTCGTTCCTGGACACGAACGCTGCCAAGTGGAACCTGAAGATCGACGAAAAGAAGGACGACCAGGCCAAGCAGGAATTCAAGAAGTCCTGCCAGAAGGCCGAGATCGAGCTGCTCGACGCGATCACCGCGTTCAAGAAGTCCTTCGCCTGAAGCCCCGCCTGACACTCTGAACAAGGAGAACCRTCATGGCGGTCGGCAAGGAAATACGCGGCAAGATCAAATCGGTGGAGAACACCAAGAAGATCACCAAGGCCATGGAGATGGTCGCTGCGTCGAAGATGCGCAAGGCGCAGGAACGCATGCGTTCCGCGCGCCCGTACAGCGACAAGATCCGCAACATCGCGGCCAACCTGTCGCAGGCCAACCCCGAGTACCAGTCGCCCTACATGCGTTCGGGCGGCAAAGCTGGTGCGTCGGGTTTCATCGTCGTCACGACCGACAAGGGTCTGTGCGGCGGCCTGAACACCAACGTGCTGCGTGCCGTCACGAACAAGATGCGTGACGTGCAAACGGCCGGTGGCCAGGTGCAGGCGGTGGCGATCGGCACCAAGGGCAACGGCTTCCTGAACCGCATCGGTGCCAAGGTCGTGTCGCACGCGCTCGGCCTGGGCGATGCGCCGCAGATCGACAAGCTGATCGGCCCGGTCAAGGTCATGCTCGACGCCTTCGTCGAAGGCAAGGTGGATGCGGTGTACCTGTGCTACACCAGGTTCATCAACACGATGAAGCAAGAGCCGGTGGTCGAGCAGTTGCTGCCGCTGACGGCTGGCGCGCTGACCCAGACCGAAGCCGAGAAGAAGGCCCACGGCTGGGACTACATCTACGAGCCGGACGCCGCGACGGTGATCGACGAGCTGCTGACGCGGTACGTCGAGGCGCTGGTCTACCAGGCAGTCGCCGAGAACATGGCGTCGGAGCAATCCGCACGCATGGTGGCGATGAAGGCCGCGACCGACAACGCCGGCACGCTGATCGGTGAACTGAAGCTCGTCTACAACAAGACGCGCCAGGCAGCGATCACCAAAGAGCTTTCCGAGATCGTCGGCGGTGCCGCCGCCATCAGCGGTTAAGCCTCGGCCCGAGACTCACACGAATTCTGAATTGAAGGACAGACAAATGTCGAACACTCAAGCCCAAGGCAAGATCGTTCAGTGCATCGGCGCCGTGGTGGACGTGGAGTTCCCGCGTGACCGCATGCCCAAGGTGTATGACGCGCTGAAGATGGAAGGCTCGACGCTGACGCTGGAAGTGCAGCAGCAGCTCGGCGACGGCATCGTGCGCACCATCGCGCTGGGTTCGTCGGACGGCCTGCGCCGCGGCGTCATGGTCAGCAACACCGGCGCGGCGATCACCGTGCCGGTCGGCAAGGCCACGCTGGGCCGCATCATGGACGTGCTGGGCGCGCCGATCGACGAGCGCGGCCCGGTCGACCAGACCCTGACCGCCTCGATCCACCGCAAGGCCCCGTCGTACGACGAGCTGAGCCCGTCGCAAGAACTGCTCGAAACCGGCATCAAGGTGATCGACCTGATCTGCCCGTTCGCCAAGGGCGGCAAGGTGGGCCTGTTCGGTGGCGCCGGCGTCGGCAAGACCGTGAACATGATGGAGTTGATCAACAACATCGCCAAGGCCCACTCGGGCTTGTCGGTGTTCGCCGGCGTGGGTGAGCGCACCCGTGAAGGCAACGACTTCTATCACGAGATGGCCGATTCGGGCGTCGTGAACCTGGAGAACCTGGGCGAGTCCAAGGTCGCCATGGTCTACGGCCAGATGAACGAGCCCCCGGGCAACCGTCTGCGCGTCGCGCTGACCGGCCTGACCATCGCCGAGTCGTTCCGCGACGAAGGCAAGGACGTGCTGTTCTTCGTCGACAACATCTACCGCTACACGCTGGCCGGCACCGAAGTGTCCGCGTTGCTGGGCCGTATGCCTTCCGCCGTGGGCTACCAGCCGACGCTGGCCGAAGAAATGGGCCGACTGCAAGAGCGGATCACGTCGACCAAGGTCGGTTCGATCACCTCGATCCAGGCCGTGTACGTGCCGGCGGATGACTTGACCGATCCGTCGCCTGCCACGACCTTCGCCCACTTGGACGCCACCGTCGTGCTGTCGCGTGACATCGCGTCGCTGGGCATCTACCCTGCGGTGGACCCGCTGGACTCGACCTCGCGCCAGGTCGACCCGAACGTCGTGGGCCTCGAGCACTACGAGACCACCCGTGCCRTGCAGGCCACGCTGCAGCGCTACAAGGAACTGCGCGACATCATCGCGATCCTGGGCATGGATGAGCTGTCGCCGGAAGACAAGCTGGCCGTGGCCCGCGCCCGCAAGATCCAGCGTTTCCTGTCGCAGCCGTTCCACGTGGCCGAAGTGTTCACCGGCTCGCCGGGCAAGTACGTGCCGCTGAAGGAAACCATCCGCGGCTTCAAGATGATCGTCGCCGGCGAGTGCGATCACCTGCCCGAGCAGGCCTTCTACATGGTTGGCACGATCGACGAGGCCTTCGAAAAGGCCAAGAAGATCAATTAAGGAGCCGTCATGGCAACCATCCACGTTGACGTCGTTTCCGCCGAAGAGTCGATCTTCTCCGGCGAGGCGAAGTTCGTCGCGCTGCCGGGTGAGAACGGCGAGCTCGGCATCCTGCCGCGCCACACGCCGCTGATCACCCGCATCAAGCCGGGTGCGGTGCGCATAGAGCGCGCCGACAACGGCGAGGAAGAGTTCGTCTTCGTCGCCGGTGGCATCCTGGAAGTGCAGCCGGGTTCGGTCACGGTGCTGGCCGACACGGCCATCCGCGGCCACGACCTGGACGAAGCCAAGGCGCTCGAAGCCAAGAAGATGGCCGAGGACGCGATGAAGAACGCGAAGAGCGACATCGACTTCGCCAAGGCCCAGGGC
>NZ_JBFUGE010000210.1:0-10417 GCF_056403075.1 Ideonella sp. P3_A4
CTCGAGGCCCGGAGGGACGCTGTAGTAGTACGCGCCATGAATGTGACGCCAACGGCGTGGCAGGGCTTGGTTCTCGCGCTTGCGCGGTCTTGGCATGGGGAAGTTCTTTCTGGTTCTAGATGGCGAGCCAGTTCGGGCTTGCTACCTTTTGATGTCTTCGGGAGGTGGCTTCGGAGCTGCCGTCGAACACCTTTGTTATGTGGGATCGCAAGACGGCGATGCCGCCATCAGGACGCACCTTGTGTTCGATGCCCATGGAGCGGAGCACCTTCACTTGGGCGTGTCGACGAGTCCTGTCCGTCAGGCTGTGAAGCTCTTCCGGCTGGAGAAACGTTCCCGTGGACTCGACGTGAGCGTGGGAGTGGGCGAGCTCGTGCCGGCGCGTATGCGGTGCGGCCCGAGGACTGTCTTGGTTCGATTCGCCGCGGCCGGTCCCACGCGATGGGTATATCGGCTGTACATAGTCAGTTTGGGTCATTCTTCGATGGTGAGAATATCGGTCGAGTACTTGTGAGAACTTCTACGGACTTCTCCGCTGAGTTCTCTCAAGTCAAAGAAAAAAGCGGGCGATCCCTGTCGAGGATCGCCCGCAATAGAGTCTTAGTTCCAATGTGTCCGTCGTCTGCGCTATGGTGGTTTCATGAGTTCTCCTGGGTGATGGTGAGAAGTTCTTGTAGAACTTCACTCCAGCGCCAGGAGGGCGCCTCGACGCGAGGACCGGGGACGAGCTTGTATATCGGGTGGGTATCGGAATGAGGAAAAGGGCCGACTGACTCGATGTACGTCGCTTTTCTTAGGCCGCATGACTGTCCACCTCCTCTGACTGTGACGACATGTCCCGCCTTCTTGCATCGGACTGTCTCAGCTCGGGTGTGTGTAGAAAAAGTGGCATCAACCCCACAAGGAGATTGATGCCAAACGCACGGGCTACCACCCATGCCCCATTCCATGCCCGGAGGGCCGCCCACGCCAATCACCGACAGGTGAGGTCGGGGGGGGGTGTTTCGGATTTCCGCGCTTTGCTCGACAGTCCTCGACTCGTACCCAGCTCGCACGTTTCACCACACCCCGAGGCTGACCGGGCGAAGATCGATGCGTTCGATCTGCCACGCGCTCTTCATGGCATCTACCGGAGGCGCTGAGAGGGCTAAGTTCTTCTACGAGGGCCGTAGGCCCTCTGGACTCTTCTTTCGTGGAACTAGGGTCCTGCGGGGCGCGTTGGGCTTCTCTGGGCGAAGTCTTGCGAGTGTGTCGCTGCGCTCCATGCGGTTCGGTTCCTTGGTTCGAACCTGTGTCGGCTCATTTGTTCTTCACAGAGCGCCCGGAGGGCGCCTGAAGTCTTCCGTGGGCTAACTACACTGATCACTGACTTCGAGATGAGCTGGAACTCCGAGTGGACTGAGACTTGGCTCCTCTGATGATCCGCAGGAGTGCCCTGAGGGCACCTGAGCTCATCTGTGCTACTGTGGTAACCTCCGAATTACACTGAATTCACTGCGCTAGCAGTTCTAATGAAGTGCGACTCGCTCTGCTGAGGTCTTCTGGGTCTGGTGTGATCTACTGAGCTGGGCTAAGTCAAATGTGTTGACTGAATCTCAGCTCCCTCAGCTCCCTCAGCAATCCACAGAAGAGCCGGAGGCTCTCTGAGTTCACTGCTACCTGCGCGCGCGAACTATGTGGCCGGCTCTGCAGTCAAGGCGACAGCCCAGCGAACGGCCAGTCCCACCTGAATACTTCAGCGGACCCGCCCACGGCGACGGCTCCTCGCACACAGGGATCGCCGCAGCCGGAGTCCGCCCAGGGCGTCTTGAGAGCGCTGCTCGTCGGAGACGTCCAGACGCCCCCTGGGTGATGAGCACCTGGTGCCTGTAGGTCGAACTCACTTGGCTCGCGCATGGAGTCCAGCGCTGAGCTTGGTTGACTAGGCTGCGGGCCTGTGGCGGCACCAGCTCGCGCAGGGCGCGGGATCGAAGTTCACCGAGACGTCCCGTCAAAAAGGGGGACCGTGCCCTGTACTATTGGATCAGCCTTGATCGTTATAAATCAACCACTTACGAGCGCTGAACAACGCGATCAGTGGTACACAAAGCCGCTTCTAAGTATTTGCTTCATAAGCGATCTTTGACGTCCGGCTATCCGGCTACGAACCAAGGGGTCGTGGGTTCGAATCCTGCCAGCCGCACCAAACAATAAGAAATGAATCAACGGGTTAGACGTTCTGCGTCTAACCCGTTTTTTTTGCCTGATCGGTTTCTCGATCAGGCCACATCAGGTGGATGCCGATCAACTGGGCGTGACCAATGCGCCGGCTTCACGCGCACGGTCCACGTCCGGGCTGCGGTACGCCGCTTCGGGGATCGAGGACAGGGCCGACGGCTGCAGTTGCCCGTCGGACAGGCCGTAGAACTTCTGGAAGCTCATGATCAGCGGGCGCCACTTGTCGGGGTCGATGCGGTTGGGCTTGTCCGTCATCAAAATCGACGGGTGCAGATGCACACGCTGGATGCGCACCTCGATGTTCAGGATGTTGCCGCGCAGCAGCGCGTCGTCGTCGGCGACGCCGTGGATGGCTTCGACCACGGCTTCCAATTGCACTGGGCATTCATGCGCCCGCGGCGGCGCCACGGTCTCTGAGAGCACCGGCGTGAAGCCGGAAATCTCGAACTTGTCCTGCTCATGGCGATATCCGCGTGCCGCCTTCCACGGCGGCACGGGGTTCTTGCCAGTCGTCAGAGCCAGCCTGTCGACGTAGTCGACCTCATGCTGCGACGGCAGGTTCAGCACACACTCGCGTGCGCGCCGCAGGTTGCGCGCCGTTTGTGAGCTGGCCCCCAAACCCAGCACGCAGCGCCAGCCGAGCCAGAAGGCCGATGACATCGGGGCGAGGTTGGGCGTGCCGTCCTCGTTGATCGTGCTGATCACGACCACGGGCGTGCCGAAGTAAAGAATGGCGGGTTCTTGCCGCTGGTGCATGCCGACTCCTGATGAAGCATTGAAAAGACAGTGCCTCAATGTGCCGGTAGCGCCGGCCGCTGTCGCGCCGGATTCGGACACGGTTTTTCTTCGCCGCAAGCGGCCGTGCCGCGCAGGCGCTAGCCCGGATCGCTGGGCGGTTTGACCAACGCGTCGTCGACGGCGGCCAGCAACTCGCCCACGTCGACCGGCTTGGTCAGGTAGCGAAAGAAACCGGCGGCCACGCCACTCTGCACGTCGCCCGGCGTCGCGCTGGCGGTCAGTGCAATGATCGGGATATGTGCCGTGCGCGAATCGCTGCGCAAGATGCGTTGCGCCTCGCGGCCGCTCAGGCCGGGCATGTTGTTGTCCATGAAGATGACCGCGGGCTGATGTTCGCGCGCCAGCTCCACGCCGAGCCAGCCGTTGTCGGCCTTCAACAGTTTCAGCTGCGGACGGTGTCGCAGGATTTCTTCGACCAGCATCTGGCTCGCAGGATGGTCGTCCACACACAGCACCGGAATCTGCGGGCCGCTGTCGCTGCTCGTGTCCGTTGCCGCCGGTGCGGCGCGTTCACGCGCGTCTGCATCGGCCCATGCCGGTGACGCGGCCGCCTCGGGCAGCTCGATCCAGAACACGCTGCCCACGTCCGGCGTGCTGGTGGCCCCGATCTGGCCGTTCATCAACTCGACCAGGCGCTTGGTCAACACCAGGCCGATGCCTGAGCCCTCGGTCTTGCCGGTCTCCTGGCCGAGGCGGTTGAAGGGCTGGAACAGGGCATCCATCTGCGCCGGCCGCAGCCCGGCCCCGGTGTCGTGCACTTCGATGCGCAGCCGCAACCCACGCGGCCGGGTGCAGACGACGTGGACCATGCCGTTTGGGCGGTTGTACTTGATGGCGTTGGACAGCAGGTTGATCAGCGCCTGCTTCAGCCGGCCCCGGTCGGCCAGCGCGAGCAGGTCGCAATTGATCGGTGGGACCAACTGGACGGACCGGACAGCCGCCATYGGCTCCATCATGCGCAGGCATTCGTCCAGCAGCGGCGGCAGCTCGACCGCCTGCAGCTGGATGTTGACCTTGCCCGCTTCGATCTGCGCCAGGTCGAGCAACTCGTTGATCAGCAGCAGCAGGTGCTGGCCCGCCTCGACGATGTGGCGCACGTAGCCGGCGTGCTGCTCGGCATTGGCCGCCTTGCCGCCGGTGGTGGCCAGCAGCTGGCCGAACCCGATGACCGCGTTCAGCGGCGTACGCAGCTCGTGGCTCATGCTGGACAGGAAGTCGGACTTGGCCCGGTTCGCGCGCTCGGCGGCGGCCTTGGCTGCCATCAGCTCTTCGTTCGAGCGCTCGAGTTCGGCCGTGCGTTCATGGATTCGACGCTCCAGCACCTCGTTCAGGCGCTGCGCATCGGCCGTCACCACTTTCTGGATCGTCACGTCCTGCAGCGTGTTGAACCAGTGGCGGCGGTCATCGCCCGCGCGGGTGGCCAGCGGCTCGATCGTCTGGTGGACGTGGATCTCCGCGCCCGAAGGCTGGACCAGCCGGTACTCCACATCCACCCGCCCCGAAGGCAGTGTGTCGACCGCCATGGTCTGCAAGAAGGTGTCGCGGTCGTCGGGGTGGATCAGCTGCGACCATTCGAGCAGGCTGTGCGGCAGATTCGCGCGCTCGACGCCGGCGAGCTGGTGCAGCGTGTCCGACCAGTTCTCGAACCAGCCGACGTCCGACGTGACCACGTGCGCCAGTTGCGCCAGTCCCTGTGCGCGGTTCAGCTCGGCCTCGCGTTCACGCAGCGTCGTTTCGGCGTGCACCCGCTGTGTCACGTCGACCGGGCAGACCAGGCGGGCCGGCTTGCCTTCGTAGACCAGCTCGCGCGAGTTGATCTCGACGTAGATCATCACCTGGTCCTTGGTCAGGTGGCGCCAGACGCCCGAGTAGCGGCTGGCCCGCGGCGTTCTGCGGACCGATTCTTCGACGTACTGCACGTCTTCCGCTGGGCGGATATCGCGGATCGTCAGTGCGCAGAATTCGTCGTGGGTGTAGCCGTAGACGTTGCACGCGGCTGCGTTGACATCCACGATCTGCAACGTCGCCAGGTCGTAGACCAGCAGCGGCAACGGGTTCGCCTCGAACAGGTAGCGATGGTCCTGCGGGTCGGGCAACGGCCACTCCGGCACGGCAGGGCCGTCAACCGGCATCGGCTTGTCGGGTAGCGGTGGCAGCGGGTCCTGTCCCATGGATGCGTGGGCCAGCGAGCGAGGGTGCGGCAAAGTCTATTCCTTTTGTTTCAGGGCGTGACGCAGCGAACCGTCATCTTCTGAGGTGAACTACCGCGGCAGCACAATCATCCAATCGCTCCGCCCTGGCACATCGCCCGCGCACGAACCAAGGAGACCTGTTCATGATCGAGGCTTGCACCATGATCTCGCCTGCGGGCCGCACCCGCTGCCGGCTGGCCGCGGCTGCCCGCGTTGGCACCCTGGCCCTGTCGATCCTCACCGTGGTGGGCAATGCACGTGCCGCCTGGACCTGCCCGGCCGGTCCGTTCGGCCACCCGGTGCCGCCCGGCGCGCAGATCACGCACTTGGACAACGCCTTGCCGCGTGACGCGTTCAACCAGAACGGCAACCTGAACGCCAATGTCGAGGGCCCGGTGTGGCTGGGCGGCTCGCTGTATGTCAGCGAGTTTGGACAGGGCGTCAACCCGCCGCCTTCGCGCGTGCTGAAGATCACTGGCGACAACACCGGCGTGGTGTTCATGGCCACCGCCGGCACCAACGGCCTGGCCACCGACGCGGCCGGCAAGCTCTACGGCGCCAGCCACAAGGTGGGCGGCATCGTGCGTTTCGGTGCCGCCGGCGAAGAGCCGACGGTGATCGTCTCGGGCTACCAGGGCCAGCGTTTCAATTCGCCGAACGACCTGACCTTCCGCAGCGATGGCACGCTGTACTTCACCGACCCCACCTGGCAGGCGACCAACCCGCCGCCACAGGCCAAGACCCGCGTCTACCGTGTGGCCCCGGGCTCGCACAAGGCCCAGGTGATCGATGCGAACCGCTCGCAACCCAACGGCGTCACCTTGTCGCCCGATGAGAAGACGCTCTACCTGTCGTCGCTCGACGGCCTGTACAAGTACGCGGTGGCGGCCGATGGGTCGGTCGGGCCGCCGAAGCATTTCGCCAGCCAGATCGGCGGGGCCGACGGCATGGTGGTGGACTGTGCCGGCAACCTCTATGTCACCAGCACCGACGTGATCGTGCTGAACGCGGCGGGCAAGGAGATCGATCGCCTGCACATGCCCGCCGGCGCCGGCAGCGTGACCAACGTGGCCTTCGGCGGCGCCAAGCGCAAGACGCTGTTCATCACCGCGATGGGGCAGGGCAGCGGCCGCGGCGTCTTCAAGGTCGACCTGAAGGTGCCGGGCATGCCTTACTGAACGCACGCCGTTGGCGAGGACTCAGTCCTTCAGGCCGTATAGCTCGACGATGCGGCGCAGGCGCTCGATCGTCGAGCGCTTCAGGGCTGGCGGCCCGATCACTTCGACGTCGGGCGCCAGCCGCAGCAGCTGGCCGGTGGCGTGCTCGATCGTCTCGATCGGGATGCGCAGCTCGACACGCGCGCTATCGCCTTCGGGCCGGTGGACGGTGGCCACGACCTTGGCCACCGCAGCACTCAGGAAGGACAGGGCTTTCAAGCCACTGGGGGTGGCGAGCACCGTGGCCTCGCCCTTGAAGACCTCGGCTTCGAAGCGCTGCACCGACTGGCGCCAGTACTCGGTCAGGTTGAACCCCTTGGGGCGCTTGACGACGCCCGGCTGCAACTCGGCGTCGAGGATGCTGGCCACGCGGTAGGTGCGCAGCTTGTCGTCACTGGCCGCCACCAGGTACCAGGCGCCGGCCTTCAGCACCAGGCCAAGTGGGTGGATGGTGCGGCGCGACGTCAGCTTCCAGCTCTCGTAGTGCATTGACAGCGGCCGCTCATCCCAGACGGCGGTGGCCACGGTGGCCAGGTGCGGCAAGGGTTGTGACTCGCGGTACCAGTCGATCGGGTCCAGGTACAGGCGCGAGCTGACGCGGCGCGCATCGTCGCGCCACGAAGCGGGCAGCGCGGCGAGCAGCTTCAGCTGCGCCTGCTCGACGTCGTTGCCCAGCCCCAACTCGGCGGCCGGCCCGGCCAGGCCACTGAGAAACACGGCCTGCGCCTCCGATGGGGTCAGCCCGGTCAGCGTGGTCTTCCAGCCGCGCATCAGTTCGAATCCGCCGGCGCGGCCGCGCTCGGCGTAGACCGGCACGCCGGCAGCGGTCAACTCGTCGACGTCGCGGTACAGCGTGCGGATCGAGATCTCCAGCGCATCGGCCAGCGCCCGCGCGCTCATCCGGCCGCGGGTTTCCAACAGCATCTGGATCGACAACAGGCGACTGGCGCGCAAGGAAAGCTCCGTGGTGGGTGGGTACCAGTCTGGATGCTAAAGCTGACTTCGGCTGGCAGCTATTTTCGAGCAGGCACTTGAGCGTGACGCTCGTTAGCATGGGGGCTCTGTCGCCATGGATGGACCGCATGAATCAGCCCGTTGCCCCAGATCTCTTCGCCCACGCCGCAGCCGATGCCCGCGACAACGTCCGCGCCCTGCGCTCGTCGCAGATCCGCGAGGTGGCCAATGCCGGCCTGGGCGTGCCCGATGTGCTGCCGTTCTGGTTCGGCGAGTCCGACCGTGTGACGCCCGAGTTCATCCGCGCGGCCGCCACTGCTGCGTTGGGGCAGGGCGCGACGTTCTACTCGCACAACCTGGGCATCGCTCCGCTACGCGAGGCCCTGGCCGCCTATGTCACCGGCTTGCATGGCGCGACCACAGTCGATCATGTGGCGGTGACCAGCTCCGGTGTCAGCGCATTGATGCTGGCCACGCAACTGGTGGCCGGCGCGGGTGACCGGGTGGTGGCGGTCACGCCGCTGTGGCCCAACCTGGTCGAGATCCCGAAGATCCTCGGTGCCGAGGTGCAGACAGTGGGCCTGCGCTTCGGCGCGCAAGGCTGGTCGCTGGACATGGACGAGTTGCTGGCGGCTCTGACGCCGGGCACCCGCTTGCTGCTGCTGAACTCGCCCAACAACCCGACCGGCTGGATGATGAGCCGTGATGACCAGCGCACGGTGCTGGATCATTGCCGGCGCCTGGGCATCTGGATCATCGCCGACGAGGTCTATGAACGATTGAGTTATGCCGGCGACGGTGAGGCTGCGCCATCGTTCCTGGACCTGGCCGGACGCGATGAGCGCGTCATCTGCGTCAACTCGTTTTCGAAGGCTTGGTTGATGACCGGCTGGCGCCTGGGCTGGATCGTGGCGCCCACCGCGCTGATGGGCGACCTGGGTAAGCTGATCGAATACAACACCTCATGCTCGCCAGTGTTTGTGCAACAGGCGGGTATCGCCGCGTTGACGCAAGGCGAAACCTTCGTGCGGCAGTTGGTGGGTGACTTGCGTGCGTCGCGCGATCACCTGGTGCAGGCCTTGTCGGCGCTGCCTGGCGTGCAGGTCAAGGCGCCGCYGGGCGCGATGTACCTGTTCTTCACTTTGCCCGGCGCCGAGCAGAGCCTCGCGTTGTGCAAGGCACTGGTGCGTGACGTGGGCCTGGGCCTCGCGCCGGGCAGCGCCTTCGGCCCCGAAGGCGAGGGCTTCGTGCGCTGGTGTTATGCCTGCGACACGGCGCGTCTGGACGCCGGTGTGGCGCGGCTTCAGCGCTATCTGGCATCTCGCTGATCGTCGTTTGACGACGTCTGTAGTCTGGCTACATTGAAACTACGATGTAGTCGACGGCGAAGGGGTTTCTCCTGCGAAAAACGCCGTTGCAACGACGTCGTTCAGGCTAGGGAAAACGAAGAGTTGTCGGTAGTTTTGTTTTAGTAGAGTCGCGGCCGTGATGCCGATACCGGCACCGACGACCTGCTGGGGCCACGCGTGATCCGCGTCCAGCCCCAACCCCGCTCCTGCTGTTGGCGAGGGTCCGCGAACTAACGCGTCAGATCGTTGACTTCCACCTTGACGACCTGTATTCCCGCGCGGCGGGAAGGAGCTCTCATGCGCCGACGTTTCAACCCATCCGTGCTGGCCCTCGCGGCCATCGTGGTCTTGGCCGGTCAGCCGATTACCGCCCACGCCGCCAGCATCCCCGCGGCCCATGTCTACCACAACCACATGCCGAACTTCTGGCCGTTCTACGGCGTGGACGTGGCGGCCACCTACAACGCAACGACCATCGGCCAGCCGATCCGCTACACCTACGACGGCCAGGTCATCAACCTGAAGAAGAGCCCGCCGCCGGGCTACAGCTACTTCCTGCCAGCCTCGCTGGGCGGCGGCATCATGCCGCACGACGACCTGGTGAACTACTACTCACCCGATGCGAAGGCGGGCGCCTACCAGTGGTGGCCGCAGCAGGACGCGGGCGAGGTCAAGAGCTGGTCTGGCGGCAGCGGGCAGATCCACGTGACGATGTCCGGCGCAGTGGTCAACAACGTCAACAGCCTCGAGAACCTGCAGAACGTGCCGGGCTACACCAACCCGAACTGGGGTGCGTCTTGGACCACGGCCTACAACGGCCTGCCCACCACCAACGGCCACCGCACGCTCGACCTGATCCACTTCCCCGGCCATCACACGATGGGGCCGTTGGTCGGGCCGGACTACTTCCTGAAGGACCTGATCTTCCACGGCGCTTCGCTGGCGCAGCCTTACTTCCTGGGCAACAGCTACACCTCGTCGCGTGGTTTCTTCCCGACCGAGCTGGGCTTCTCGGAGCGGCTGATCCCGGCGCTCGCGAAGCTCGGCGTGCAGTGGACGGTGGTTGGCAACAACCACTTCTCGCGCACGCTGAAGGACTACCCGTTCAGCAGCTTCGATGCGACAGGCGACACGCTGATCTCGCCGCCGAATCGGGCCGACCTGCGCAACACCGCCAACAGCGGCTCGTGGGTCGCGAACGGCATGGCGCACGAGCAGCAGGTCATCGTCAACAAGTTCCCGTTCGCGTCGACGCCGCACTGGGTGCGCGCAGTCGACCCGGCCACCGGCTCGGTGTCGAAGGTCGCGGCGATCCCGGTCAGCCAGAACGGCTCATGGGCCGAAGGCTGGGACGGTTCGACGACAGTCGATGAGCTGATGCCCTACACCGCGCTGGAGCCGCGGCAATTCTTCGTCGTCGCGCACGACGGCGACAACTCCGGCGGCCGTGCCGGCTCGCTCGACACCTGGCAGAACGGCCACCGCGTCACCTGCGCCGGCAACGGCTTCTGCCAAGGCATCGACGAGTACCTGAATGCACACCCGATCCACGATGGCGACGTGCAGYATGTGCAAGACGGCTCATGGGTCGACACGCGCGACAGCTCATCCGACCCGACCTGGTACCACTGGCATTTGCCGCCGCTGATCTGGCAAGGGCAGTTCTCGGCCTTCAACCAGGCGACCGGTT
>NZ_JBFUGE010000211.1:0-10296 GCF_056403075.1 Ideonella sp. P3_A4
TCAGGCCCTGCCATTGCGCCTTCAGGTAGAACACGCCGACGGCGCCGACGATCGAGGCGAGAAGAATCATCTTCGCCAGGTCCACCAGGTGGCGCTTGGAGAACATCCGGCCGATGCCGGAGATCGGGTTGAAGCGGCCGAGGTCGGGTTTCAGGGCCTTGAAGCTGACGTTCCAGCCGCCGCCCAGCACCGCGGCGAGGATGGCCACGGCGATCATCATCAGCCCCATCGGCACGATGACCATCAGGCCCTTCAGCCCCAGCGCCCAGAATTGTTCGCCCATCGCCGCGGGGTCGGCGATCATGTCGTGGTCGAAACGCAGGCCCGACATCAGCAGCTGCTGCAGCCAGCCCGACAGCGGCCGTGCGGCGCCCATCAGCAGCGCGCCACCCATCGCCAGCGCACCGAAGTGCGCCAGGTCGCGGGAACGCGGTATCTGCCCGTCCTCGCGGGCTTTGCCTCTTTTTCGCTCTGAGGCGGGTAAGTTACGGTCTTGGGCGGAGTCGGACATGTCGACCGGGATGGTGCCGGGCCGGGCCGAAAACTTGAGCCGGAAAAGCTGCGGGATTGGCCGCCATTTCCGCCGCGGCCGTGGGATCGACGCGTCGCGGGCCTTGGCGGATCGCGCGCCCACCAAAGGCTCGCAATAATCGAGCCCTCGTGAGCGCCATCACCGTCATCCCCACCGCCGACCCGCAGACGACCGCCGTCGTCGAAGCCGCCCCCGCGCAAGAAGCCTGCCGCAACTGTGGCGAGGTGCTGCCGCGGCCCCGGCCCAACTACTGCGGGCATTGCGGGCAGGAAACCAACCTCAAGCCGCCGACGCTGCTGGAGTTCGCGCAGCAGTTCGGCGGCAGCTACATCTCGATGGAAGGCGCGCTGTGGCGCACCTTGCTGCTGCTGCTGTTCCGACCGGGCCGGCTGACGCGCGAGTACCTGAGTGGCCGCAAACGCCGCTACGTCCTGCCACTGCGGCTGTACCTGACGATCAGCGTCATCACGCTGCTGGCGCTGCAATGGTCGGGCGCGATGCGGCCCGCCGACGGCGCCGAGCTCCTGCGGTTCGACAAGTCGGACGAGATGAACGACACCCGGCTCGAGATCAGCGATCTCATCAAGGCCGGCATGGAGGACGGCAAGTTCGTCTGCCGTGGGATGCCGGCGTCGTGGTGCGATCGGCTGAAAGAGCGCTTTTCGCTCGACGCCAAGGGCATGGAGCGCGAGGTGCGCAAGGTGCCCGAGCGTTTCGTTTCGCACTGGGGCAGCGCGATGTTCGCGTTGCTGCCGCTGTATGCGTTCTTCCTGAAGCTCGTCTACTTCAACCGCCGCATGCGCTGGTCCGAACACCTGGTGTTCGCGCTGCACCTGCATGCCTTCATCTTCGCGATGGTGCTGGTCAAGCTGACCGGCGTCCCGGTGCTCGGCACGGCGGCGTTGGTGGCCATGCCGGTGTACTCGGTGATCGCGCTGCAGGTGGTCTACGGCGGCCGCTGGTGGGCCACCACGCTGCGCGTGATGACCCTGGGCTTTTTCTACTTCACGGCGTTGACGACGCTGATGGCCATCGTTGCAGTTTGGGCCTTCGTGGCCTGACACTCTTGACGCGGCGCCCCACAGGGGCCGCCGCCTTCAAGTGGCGTGCGCGGATCCGGCTTGGCCGGTCCGCTGCGCGAGCCCCCTTGGGGGGCAGCCCCGGGAGGGGCGTGGGGGTCAGTTGCTCAAACTCGACAGCACGCCCTGGATCGCTTCCTTCAGCTTGGCCTTGGCCAGGTCCTGGCACTGCTCGCGCGAGGCGTTCGGCAGTGCGTCGAAGGCGGTGGCTGTCTTGCTGGGCTTGAACACCAGCGACTTGGCCACGGTGACCGGCATCATCATCACGCGGGCGGTGACGACGCAGGTCTTGGCCTGGTTGAAGCCACCTTCGACTTCGCTGACGAAGCCCCAGCGCTTGGTCGGGTAGAGCTTGTTCAGCTTCTCGGTCTTGCCGGCCAGGCCTTCGGCCCAGATGGCCTGCGCGGCGGTCTTGTCCATCACGCTGTCGGTCGAATGGTCGAGCGTGATGTAGACCGGGTCGGCGGCGTGGGCGGCCACGGCCAGGGTCAGCAAGGGGGCGGCAAGCAGGCAGGCGGTGCGGGTTTTCATGGGGTTCCTTGGAGGCGCAATCTCCCCGCTCCCGCGGGGCGGCGAAAGTATACGCAGCCGCCCTGTTAGCCGGGCGCCGTGCCGGGCAGGAGAATCCCTTTGTCCGGCGACCACACGAGCCCCGGCATCTACGAATCTTCGTGATGCGCCGGCCGTCGGTCAGCCCGGCGCGGTGCCTGGCAACAGAATCCCTTTGTCGACGGTGTCGATCTGGGTGTGGCCACAAAACGCCATCGTCAGGTCAAGCTCCTTGTGGATGATCTCCAGCGCCTTGGTCACGCCGGCCTCGCCCATCGCGCCCAGGCCGTAGAGGAATGCGCGGCCGATGAGGGTGCCGCGGGCGCCGAGCGCGCGGGCTTTCAGCACGTCTTGCCCCGAGCGGATGCCGCCGTCCATCCAGACCTCGATCTGCGAGCCCACTGCGTCGGCAATGGCCGGCAAGGCCTCGATCGACGAGGGCGCGCCGTCGAGCTGGCGGCCGCCGTGGTTGCTGACGATCAGCGCATCGGCGCCGGAGTTGGCGGCCAGCCGCGCGTCTTCGGCGTCCATGATGCCCTTGAGGATCAGCTTGCCGCCCCAGCGCTTCTTGATCCATTCGACATCGGCCCAGCTCAGGGCCGGGTCGAACTGCTCCGCCGTCCAGACCGACAGCGACGACAGATCACCCACGCCCTTGGCATGGCCGACGATGTTGCCGAAGCTGCGTCGTTTCGTGCCCAGCATGCCGAGGCACCAGCGCGGCTTGGTCGCCAGGTTGATCAGGTTCGCCAGCGTCGGCTTCGGCGGCGCTGACAGGCCGTTCTTCAAATCCTTGTGGCGCTGGCCGAGGATCTGCAGGTCCAGCGTCAGCATCAGCGCCGAACACTTCGCGGCCTTGGCTCGGTCGATCAGCCGCTCGATGAAGTCGCGGTCGCGCATCACATAGAGCTGGAACCAGAAGGGTGCCGACGTCGCAGCAGCCACGTCTTCGATCGAGCAAATGCTCATCGTCGACAAGGTGAACGGCACGCCGAACTTCTCGGCTGCGCGCGCTGCCAGCATCTCGCCGTCCGCATGCTGCATGCCGGTCAGCCCGGTCGGCGCAATCGCCACGGGCATCGCCACCTTCTGGCCGACCATCGTCGTTGCGGTCGAGCGGCCTTCCATGTTCACCGCCACACGCTGGCGCAGCTTGATCTTGGCGAAGTCCGTTTCGTTGGCGCGGTAGGTGCTCTCGGTCCACGACCCCGAATCTGCGTAGTCGTAGAACATGCGCGGCACGCGGCGTTGGGCGAGCTGGCGCAGGTCTTCGATGTTGGTGATCACGCTCATCCGCTGTCTCCGGGCATGTTCCAAGGGCGACTGGATGCTAGCGGGGCGAGCCGTCCGGCGGCCGGAAAGAAATTCAGCTGGCGGCGGAAACCAGCGCCAGCCCTTCGGCCGCCGCGCGTGCGCCGACTTCGTGCAGCCAGGCGGCCAGCGCTTCAGCGGCCGGTGTTGGGTTGGCGACGGGCAGCAACTGGTAGGCCGTGTCTGCCGGCAGCATCGGCGTCTGCCCGGCACCGAATACGGGCCGCAGTTCGCCGCTGCGCAGCCATTGGCGCGCGAGCGCAGGGCGGGCCAATGCCACGCCCTGTCCGCAGCGGGCGGCTTCCAACGTCAGGCCCAGGTCGACCAGGCGTGGGCCCTGGTCGGGCTCGGGCCAGTCCAGCCCCTGGGCGCGAAGCCATGGCAGCCAGGGGTCGACCGGCGTGCGCAGCAGTGGCACGCGGGCCAGGTCGGCTGGGGTGCGCAACACCTCGGCGGCCAATAGCGCGGGGCTGGCCAGCGGCAGCAGGTGATCGCGCCACAGCGGCGCGGGGCCGGTGGCGTCAACCGGGCCGTGGCGCACCGCCAGTTCGGCGTCGGCGCCGGCCAGGTCGAGGAAGGGGACCGAGAGCACGACCTCCAGCTCGATGCCAGGGTGCTGCTCGCAGAACTCGGGCAGTGCGGGCACCAGCACCTGGCGGGCGAAGGTGGGGGGCGCGCTGAGGCGCAGCCTTTCCTTGCGCTGGGTCGAGCGTTGGTGTTGCGGTATGGCCGCCAGCAGTGCAAGGACGTGGCGCACCTGCACGAGATATTCCTTGCCGACGGCCGACAAGACGAGTGACTTGGCGCCGCGCTGCAGCAGCGCCACGCCGAGCAGTTCTTCCAGGGCCCCAATGCGCTTGCCGATTGCGCTGGCGGTGACCGCCAGTTCGTCGGCCGCACGCTCGAACGTGCCCAGGCGCGCCGCCGCCTCGAAGGCGCGCAGGCCGTCGAGCGAAGGCAGGCGCACATCAGGCGAGAGCGATGGCGGGGGCGGCGGTGGTGCGCTCACGCGCCCACTCTAGCGCCGGGCGTTCACGCGGGTGCGGTTTCGTCGGCCGGGGTGGCGGGTGAACAACTGGCCCCGCCGCAGCCGGTCATGCCCTGGGCCGACGGCGGCCGTGCGATCGAACCGGTGACCACGTCGTAGCCGATCTGACCCAGGTGGGCGGCGAGCGCCGCGTCCATCGATTGCGCATGGGCGCGGAACCAGGCGCCCAGCTCGGGCAGCATGCGTTCGAGCGGGCCGAAGTCGCCCTGCTCGCCGGCCACCCGCGACACCTCGTGCATCAGACCCAGCACCTGTGCGTGCTGGAAGCTGTGGCAGTTCTCGGGGGCAAAGCCGGTGKCCGTCATCCAGCGGTCTTCCTGCCCGAAATGGCCGACGGTGTGCTGGACCAGCGTTTCGTAGGCGGCCAGCGCCGCGGCGGGTGAATCGGCCAGTGCCAGTTCGGTCGCGCCCAGCAACGCGACGAATTCTTCGTGCGTCGCGTCCATCTGCTGGTGGGACAAGGCGAGGTCGTCGGTCCAGGTCAGCGTTGGCATGGCAGGTGGTCGAGAGTGAGGGTGGGCCACAGATTCTCGCGGTGCCGCAAGGGCCACGGTCGATCGATCTGGTGTGACTTTGATCTGACGCAAACCTGGCCGGCTGCGGCCACAATCGCCGGATGCCGACGGAGCCTCATGCCGACCCCGACGTGGCCGTGACCACCGTCACCACCGTCGCACCGGTCGGCTGGATGCGGCCGTTGTGGTTGACCGCCGGCGCGTTGGCGTTGCTGGTCGGCTTCATCGGCATCTTCCTGCCGCTGCTGCCCACCACGCCGTTCGTTCTGCTGGCGGCGTTCTGCTTTGCCCGCGGCAGCGAGCGCTGGGAGCGTTGGTTGCTGGCGCACAAGCTGTGGGGCCCGATGGTGCGTGATTGGCGTGCCACCCGGGCAGTGCCGCTGCGAGCCAAGCAGTTGGCCACGGTGATGATGACCGCCAGCAGCGTCTGGGCGGCCTGGACGATCCCCTCGATCTGGCGCTTCATGCCGGCGCTGTGCTGCACGGCCACGGCCATCTGGCTGTGGCGCTTGCCCACGCGCCGCTGAGCACGCTGGCTCAGGCCGGTTGACGTTCGACCTGGCCTTCTGCCAAGGGGGCTTTGGCCGCAGTGGTGGGGGGCTTGCAATGCACCCTGTCGCGCCCGCCGTGCTTGGCCTCGTACAGCGCTTCATCGGCCCAGAGCACCAGCTCGGCCGTGCTTTGCTTTGAGGCGTCGGTCAAGGTGGCGACACCGATGCTGACGCTGACATGGGGCCGCTCGGGCACGTCGGTGGGCAGTTTCAATGCCTTCACGGCGGTGCGCACGCGGTTGGCCACCACCTTGGCACCGTCGAGCGAGCAGTTGGGCAGGATCAGCGCGAACTCTTCGCCGCCGTAGCGGGCGACGACATCGTCGGGCCGCAGGCCGGCGCCTCGGGTGGCGTCGACGATCATCTGCAGGCAGCGGTCGCCCTGCTGGTGGCCGAAGTGGTCGTTGTAGTGCTTGAAGTGGTCGACGTCGAGCATCAGCAATGAGACGTGGGCTTGTTGCGGCACCGTCTCGCCACGCTGGCGCAGACGCAGCGAGCGGGCGTGTTCCTGGCGCAGCAGGTCGTCGAAGTGGCGGCGGTTGGCGGCGCCGGTCAGGCCGTCTTCATTGGCCAGGCGCTGCATCGACTCGCGGGCTTCTTTCAGGCGCAGCGCCATGTTGTCCAGTGCACGCAGCAACTGGCCGGGCTCGTCGTCGCCCGCCGGTGGCGCACTGATCGCGAGATTGCCGCCTGCCACGGCATTGGCGAAGCGCACGGCCTCGCGCAGCGGCACGGTGATGCTGCGCGTCAGCCACCAGGCCACGAAGGCTGCGAGCAGCAGCGCGACGCCCGAGATCGTCAGGATCGCGACGTCCGAGCGGTTGGCGTTTTCGTCGAACGAGAGCAGGCCGGTCTCGATCTTGCGGTACTGCCATTGCAGCAGTGCGTCCAGGTCCTGCAGCCAGCGGTCGTGCACCGGCAGCACATCGGCATTCAGGATGCGCGCGGCGCGGCCGGGGTTGAAGCCTTTCACGCTGTCGCGGGCCTCTTGCATCGGCTCGACGACCGCCGCGGCGTAGCCGGCCATCGCGACGAGGTACAGATGCTCTTCCGGGCTGGCCGGCGTGGCGGCAAAGCGCGCGGCCACGTCGCGGTAGCGGCGGGCTTCGTCTTCGATGTCCTGCATACGGGCCAGCGACGCGTCTTGTGTCGTCACCACGGCCAATTGCTGCGCGTACATGCCCTGGCGCACCAAGTGTTGACGCATCGCCTCGAGGTCGGCCAAGCGGCCGTTCGAGGCCACCACCATGTGCACCAGCTGGTCACGCGAGTTGCGGGCGCCGCCCAGCGCGATCCCTGCCACGCCGATCATCAGCAGCAGGATCAATGAGAAACACAGGCCGAGGCGGTAGCCGATCGACAGGTCGCGGGGAGAGGAGTGCATGAGGCCGGGCAACAAGAGACAAGCCCGGCCGGCAAGGCCAGGTCACCTCGGTGTTTCGGCCGCACCAAGCTGGGGATGAAGTGCGGGGCGCGCAAGCCGCGTGCCTGCCGCTGTGTACACGCCGGTTGCGCGACTTGCGTCACGCCCGGGCGCGGCGCGCCCGCTGTGTCAGCTGCGGCGGCGCTTGGGGGTGAAGTTCAGCGCGGCGTCGACCTTGGCCGGCGCGGCGCTGACCTGGACCTTGACCGACGCCTGGTCTTGCAGCTGGTCCGGGTGCCAGACGACGACTTCGGCCGCACCGTCGGGCACGCCTTCGATGTGCGCGATGCCTTTGGCGTCGGTCTTGGCGAACCAGGGCGTCGCGCTGACATAGACCTGGCCGCGCATCGAGCCGTGGATGTGGCAGCCCAGACCGATCGGCCCGGCGTGGTCGGCCTTGACGTCGGCGGTGCTGGTACCAGACTTCTTCTTGGCCGGGGCGGCGGGCTTGGTGTTGTAGTCGTCATAGCCACCGTAGCTGCTGCCGCCGCCGCTGGCCGGCGCGCCGGTGCCGTCCAGCCGCAGCTCGAAGTATTCGACCGCCGGCATGCTGCCCAGCGGGCCGCTCGGCACCGAGCGCACGTGGTGGTCGTAGCTGTCCTTGTTGACAAAGCGCAGCACGCTGCCGACCGGCACGACGGTGAGGAAGGGCTGGAAGCGCAGGTCCTGCTGTGCGATCACCACCGGTGCCGCGGCCGGTTTGGCATTGGGTTGGTTGGGCACTTGCACCAGCACCACCACGTCGGCGGCCGGCTGGCCTTCGCGGTCGACGACGTTGATGTCCAGCGTGCCGGCCTGGGCCATGGCGGCCAGGCTGGCGAGCAGCAGGGAAGAGGCGGTACGGATGGGCGAGAAGTGATTCAGCAGCATGGTGTGGTCCAACAACGGGAATGAAAGTGGGCGGCGTGCGCGGTGATGGGGCGGGTGGTCAGGGCACGTTGACGATGTCGCGGTGCATCGGCGCGAGCTTGGCCAGCAGCCGGTTCTGCGCGCTGAAGGCAATGCCTTGCGCGTCCATCGCCTGCTGCAGCACCTCGACCAGCGCGTTGAAGTCGGCGCGTGTGATGTCGACCCCGCTGTGCACTCGCTTCATGTCGGGTCCATTGAGCCGGCACGGGCCGCCGGAGACTTCGCAGAATTGGTCGACCAGTTGGGCTTTCACGTGCGCTTGGTCGACGTCCTTGAAGAAGGGGTTCATGCGGGCATCGGCCAGCAGGCGCTGCATGAAGTCGTCCATCAGCTTGACCAGACCGGGCTGACCGCCGAGTTGCTGGTACAGGCTGTCGTCGCGGGTCGGAGCGGTCTGGGCCAGGGCAGGCTGCACGCAGGCCCAGGCCAGCAGACCGGCAGTGAGCCACGGGCGAAGGGTTGGAAAGAGGGTTCGCATGGCGGGTTCCGTCAGAACGCGAGTTGGGCCGACAGGTAGGTGCCGGTTTGCCGCTTGGTGACGACGGCCGGCACGATGTGGCCGAGGTCGACGTAGGCCAAGGTCAGCGAGATGTGCTTGTTCGGTGCCCACGCGACGAAGACATCGGCCCAGTCGTCTTCCTTCAGGCCCTCGGCCAGGATCGACGGGTTCAGGTTGTCGGGCTTGGCGCGGTATTCGACGCCGATCACCAGGTCTTTGCGCAGCAGCCAGGCCAGCGAGACCTCGGGCTGCAGGCTGTAGCTGTCGTGCTCGGTACCGCCAAAGCCCAGCAGCCCGTTCTGATTGGCCTTGGTCACCCGCAGCGTGCCGTTGACCAGCACGCCGGTGGCGAGAAAGAGCTTGGTCGCGCTGAGGTAGAGGTCGGTGCCGCTCAGGTCGGCGCCCAGCGCCTTCAGCGTCGGCTCCAGGTCGCCGGCGTCGGTGCGCTTGTGTTCGAGGCCGATGGCCAGCTGCGGCATCCAGCTGTCGCTGTCGAGCACCGCGTCACCGGCGAAGTGCCACTTCAGCCCGACGATGTCCTGCTTCAGGTGCAGGCCAGGCAGGCCCAGTGCCGGGCCGGTCGGGCCGGTGTCGAAGTCTTGCCGGGCGACCGAGAGTTCGAAGCGATCGTTGATGCCGATCGCGGCACCGTAGGCGTTCATCGCGTAGTCGTTCGTCACCACGCGGGTGACGTGGGCAGTGCCGCCGAACTGGTTCTGCGTCGCGTAGCTGGCGGTCACGGCCCACGGAGTCAGGCCGCCGCCGGCCGCGCCGTCGATGCTGCTGACGCCGCCGGTCAGCAACAGCTTGCCGCTGCCGTGGCTGATCGGGGGGGATGGAGGAGGGGATTCTTCTGCCTGGGTGGCGGCGCTGACGGCCAGGGCCAGCGCGGCGGCGAGGGTGGGCACAAGGTGTCGGGTCATGCAGGGGCTCTGAAAAGAGTGAAACCGATGGTGGGCCAAGGGCTCACCGGCGGACCTACGTCGACTGCGCTCGATTGGATGCACGCCGGACCGCGAGCGGGGCTGATTTTTTCAGCCCCCGCAGCCCGGCGTGCCATTGTTCACACGGCTTCGCCGTCCTGGGGCTCGAACAACGGCAGGTTGTAGGCCGCTGGTGGCTCTTGCGCCACAGTCTTTTCGGCCGGCTTGACGCGCCGGTTGGGAGCCGCCGCGGCTCGCGCCAGACGCGCCTGCCACTCACCGGGTGTCATCAGCTTGCCGCCGCGCACGCCCAGCAGCCGCAGCCGCCGGCTCAGGTCGACCCGCTTCAGGCATTCGCCGGCAGCGCGGCGAATGGCCGTGGCGTCGGCAGTGGGCTCCGGCAGCGTCAAGTCGCGGGTCACGCTCTTGAAGTCGTCGAAGCGCAGCTTGATGCCGATGGTCTGCGCCAGGTAGCCCTTGCGCGTCAGGTCCCTGGCCAGCTGGCTGCACAGCTGGGTGAAGATCTCGCCCAGCTCGGCCCGGTCTCGCTTCGCGTGCAGATCGCGGTCGAAGGTGGTCTCGTGGCTCATCGAGACCGGCTCGCCGTGGGTCACCAGCGGCCGCTCGTCGCGGCCCCAGGCGGCGTCGTTGAGCCAGGCGCCATAGCTGCGGCCGAATTGCTCGACCAGCCAATCGCGCTCGCGCTGGGCGATGTCGCCGACGGTGTGGATGCCCAGCTCGGTCAGCCTGGCCGCAGCCTTGGGGCCGATGCCGTTGATCTTGCGCGCGGCCAGTGGCCAGACGCGCGTTGGCAGGTCGTCCATCGTCAGCACGGTCAGGCCGTCGGGCTTGTCCAGTTCGGAGGCGATCTTCGACAGCAACTTGTTCGGCGTGACGCCGATCGAGCAGGTCAGGCCGCCGGTGGCGCGCTTGACGTTGTTCTTGATCTCCAACGCC
>NZ_JBFUGE010000212.1:0-10251 GCF_056403075.1 Ideonella sp. P3_A4
CGGCGCCTTCGCGGGCCTGTTTGCGCCAGCCGTGCACGATGTTGGCATTGATGCCATGCGACATCGCCACCTTGGCCACCGACGCGCCCGGCGCATCGCACTCGGCCCTGATCTGCGCCTTGAGCTCCCTGCTGTAGCGCTTCCGAGTCGCTGTCTTCTCGCTTGTCATCGTGTCCACTTATCTCGTACGTGGACACGATCGTTATCGCTGCGACCCCCTCATTCAAGACGGGTTCGCCGGACGCTTACTGAGCTGAGTCATTGGCGGCGGGTGGTCTGAGCGACCGCTGAGTTTGACACCCGACATTCGAAAAGCACCGATAGCGCCGGCCAGTTGCAGCGGAGCCACCGCACAAGTCGAACCATGATCGGCTAGTAGCTACCCTCCACCGGTACGCAGTAGTTCAAGCATGCGCCTCCACTGTCTCGCGCTGCTCTGGCAGCGGCAGAAGCACGTCACGCCAACGGATGGGGGACTGTAGATTCAGCTGCTGTTCGAGCTCCTGGAGCCGAAGGTGACCAGGATGGTTTTCGACGGCTAGCGCAACGCTCTCCCTGCAACGGGCCATATCTCCTGTGGCGCGGCACCGCTCTGCCAGTTCGAGACTGAGCGCTGCCTCGAAGAGTCGGGGGAAGCGCAGACCGTTCTTTGCCCCGCGGCGCCGTAAGTAGTGCTGAACTGCCTGAGCATGCTCGTCGACTGACCACGGCAAATCCTGGCCATCGAGGAGGTGAACCAACAGTGCCTCCGAGCTGACTTCCACCAGTTCCTGAGCAATCAGCGCATGGACTGCTGCCGAAATCGGCGCCTGCTCCTGYGGTGAAACATACGCGTTAAACCCCACGATTAGGGCCAGGTAAGGCAGGCGATGGCGTCTTTCAATCGTTGGGATGAACTCCATTGCCACGGCAAACACGGGGCGGAGATCTGTAAGGACGGCATCCGGCTCCCTCGACAAGCAAGAGGCCAGTTGCACCAAAAAGCCTTCCAGCTTGTCTCGTCCCGCGAACTGAATGTTTCCCTCGGTCCGCCCTACCCAATACTGGGGAGCCATCCGCACTTGAACGATGCCTTCGCGCTCAAGCATGTAGTTGTAAGGCTCTCGGTCTACGGCAGGTTGCCTTGAGACGAATTCGATGATGACGCAACGCATCAGGCGAGCCAGTCCCTGGAGGGTAAGGTACGTCGATCGGTCCTCAACGGATATCTCGGCGTGCCGATGGCCCTGCGTTACGCCGTGCGGGAGCCGCATGAGCTGATGCACATACTTCGAGCGAGCTTGATACGCCAGACCGAGAGCCTCCTTTAGCTCCGATCGTCCGAGCGCCAGACCATCCGCGGCCCCGGTCGRCCTAAAGTATTGTGGCCCTGTGTGTTCAGCGGCGAACTCCCGAAATCTGCGCGCCAGTGCGACGTGCTCGACACTCAAGAGGGCCACCCTGACACGCTGCGCGAACTCGACATCAGCGCCAGCCAGTGCGCTGTCCATTGCAGTCCTCTTACGCTCGTCGAGGGACTGCCAGTCGTTCTGATGACCGTCGAAGTCCTGCGCCAGGGACTCCACTGATGCAACCAACAGGGTGTAGGCCAGTTCCAGGTCGTCGGCTATGCGATACATGCCGTTGACGTACGTTCGCAGGGCTCGCATCACCCCAAGAAAGGTCGACCGAGGCAGCCCGATCAGCTTGGTCGTGAAATCAATGAAGAACTGCAGCTCTTCAGGCTTACACCAAACTTCCGCGTCGAAAAATCGACGCACTAGGCTGTTCGGCGCCACTCGCGTCGATAGGCCACGTTGGCCGCTGGCCAATCGCCGGCAAAGATCGACGTCTGGCGTGCACACGCAGTCCAAGGCGAAGGCGGCAACGACTGCAAACTCTCGGAGATACGGGTCGACACCTGAAGAGACAAGGATGCCTGGCCCGTGCTCTYCAGCCTCGATCCGTTCGGTGAACTCGTACACCACAGCTTGTGGCCGCATCGACGTGCCCGACGAAGGTAAAAGTCGTCCGATGACGGTGCCGATCGCTTCTTCGGAACGAATTGCGGCATTCGTGTAGAACACTCCGCGGAGCAGGTTCTCGCGCTGCACCGCTCGAACGAACAGCTTTCCAGTAGCGATCTGAAGCACAGTTTCTCCTGCATTCGAACGTTGGCGTCCACATAGCGGCGATCCCAATGGAAGAGGAGGTCGCTATGCTCCCGCGCGTGCCGGTCAAGGCCGGTCACTACTTTCCTGCAGCCGGGCTCGGAGAAACCTTCCCTGACCACCCGACAACTCATCCCGATCGAAGAGCTTGCCCCTGAACTCGAAGTTCTCGTCGATGCGCACGACCAGCAACTGCTCGAAGTCACCTTGGCTTTTGACGATCACCTGGCCGCTGGCCTTTTCAGGAGAGATAGTCTTCACCTCGACTAGCTTGCCGCCGATGGTCCCATCGGAACCTGCGCGATGTGTCCCATGGCGGCAGAGGCCGAACTTGACCTCCGCGTAGATCTCGCCAAGTTCTCCCCACACCTGCAGGTACCTGCCCGTGTTTTTGAAGTGGCGCTCGGCGCAGTCAACTAGGTCTTCGAGGATCTCGGCCTGCTTCAAGACGGAGAACGGGAACCCATCCCTGCTCTTGAACGGCCCGTTAGGCTTCAGGGACTCGGCGGGATCTGGTGGCTGGTCCTTCAGCTCTTCGTCGAGCCATTGCGTGCTGATGTAGACCTCTTCCCAGGACGCATACCCGACGCCGGCTGCCAGCGCGATGTCGTCAGCGCTGTAGCCTCGTTCGTGCATCTCGTGGAGGAAGTCCCAGTCGCTCATTGCTGCCCCTGTTTCTCCGAACTCTGCGGGCCACCACCGTCCACGCCGGTGGTCGGGCCCAATGCGTTGTTGATCAGTGTCATCCAAACCGGAGTCGGGTTAGTCCTCAAGCGCCGTGGAGCAGTGACATAAGACCACCGGTCGTCTGCCGAGGACCGGCGGTAGGCCTCAGACTGCACTCGGAAATTCGGTTCGACAGGGGCGAACGGCGGCTTTGCTCACCACCGGACAATCATGGCCCGATGGAAGGGGTAGCGAAGTAGTTGGCCCGAGCCCGCAGAACCTCTCCGCGCCAAAGTTCGTTGGGAGGGATGTCATCGCGGCCACGCCGCCGGCGATCAGGGAGGCAAGAATCGTATTGCTCATCGGAACCTCCGATGCGGGTGAAAGAGTGAAGGCGCATTCCGCTGCCGAGGCGCCCAAGCCGTGAGAAGGATAGTCATCCGGTCTGCAGCACCAACGCTTGCACCCACGTGAGTGCATCCGGAGCGTGCTGCAAGCCCTTTTCGACAAGACCCTTGGCGAGCGCCTTCAGCCCTTCTGCGCCCATCGATTCGAGAGCTGTCCTGATGCGCCCCTTCTCCTCCGGAGGCAGGCTGCTCTCCTCGACCTTAGCCGCAACCAGGCGACGCAGCGTTTCAGCCTCGAACCGGATGGTCACAACGTTCAAGATGGCACCGAGGCCTCCGTCCTGTTGAAGGAAGTCGAGGCCTCGCGCATTGATGGACACCAGCAGTATCGGCGGAGGACCGACGCCGAAATCCTCCGAGGCGAGGATCTTGATGAGGTCGTGTTCGGCCAGATAGAACGCGTTGACGATGAAGCGGCGATCGTCGCCTTTGAATCCAATTTCTTCCGGCTTCACCTTCTGCGGGTATGCACCTCCCAGGCGCTGCAGGATCTCTTGCTGCAGTTCCCGATTGAGCCTTTCCATCGTCCCTCTCTTCCATTGAGATTTACTTGGTTCAAGAAACGGATTCGCCGGCCGAAACCCGACAGGCCATCGGCAGGTACTATCCCTACGCCAACTGATCGGCAGGGGGCGCATAGTTCTCGCGATGCACTGACCCAAAGGGGCTGGCCTTGTGCCACGAGGAGGTGCGATGCGTGCTCTTTCGCTTCCTGTTTGGATGCGCCCTTAGAAGGACACCCAGCGCTACGAATGATGAGTACGCCAGGGGCCGGAAATCTGACGCTCAAGGCGGATCGAGAGGGGTAACGCTCGCTGCATATCCCCGCAAGGTTGGCAGGCTAGCGGCTGGCGCCTCTGGGAAGAATGCGTCCGCGAAGGCCGGGGAGACAACGTCGTGCTGGAAAAAATTCTTAGGCTCGAGGGTGTAGGTCTATTCGCGAATCCGCTGGCAAAGGCACTCGAGCTTAAGCAGGCGACACTCATCTACGCCGACAACGGCCGGGGTAAGTCGACACTGTCGGCGGTGCTGCGTGCTTGCGCCGCTGCCGACGCTCAGGCCATGGCTGCGCGAGCGACCATCGGCGGTACAGGTGCGACGCGGGTCCAGCTCCGCTTCAAGCTACCAACGGGCGGGACCAACGTCACGTTTGACGGTGGCACTTGGGACGCTGCGATGCCAAGCTTGTTGGTCTTCGACCAGGCATTCATCGAACGCAACGTGTATGCCGGCGGAGAGGTTCAGGCCGACCATCATCAGTCTCTCCTGGACTTTGCTTTGGGCACCGCAGCTGTGGCTAAGAAGAAGGAGGTCGACGACGCTCACGAGGCCATGACGGCGGCTACAAGAGCTCGTAGTGCGGCAGAGGGCAAGCTGCAGGGCTACCGGGGCACGATGTCGGTGACGACCTTCCTAGCGCTATCCGAAGACCCGCACGCCGACCAGAAGATTGCAGACTACGAGGCGCGGATCGCAAACGCCAACTCGGCGACGACGCTCATCCAGCGAGCTGCGCTGAAGCCGCTGGTCTTTCCTAAGATCGAGTTCAACGACTTCGAAGCTGTCCTCAAGAGCTCGTTTAAGCAGATGCACGAGAACGCCGACGCGCTGGTAAGGGCGCACGTGCAGAGCCACGGCGGCTCGGACTCGGAGCGGTGGATTGGCGATGGTCAGCGTTTCCTCAAGAATGACAACTGCCCGTTCTGCGGCCAACCGACAAAGGGCCTGGAGCTCATCGAGGCGTACGCAACGTTCTTCAACGCGGCGTACAACGAGCACAACAACCGCATCCGGGCGCTGCCCGGCTTGGCCCATCGCTCGTTAAGCGACGACACCATTGACTACTGGGCCAGTGAGTTCCAGGCCAACGCAGACCGTGCGCAGGCATGGGTCGAGCAACTGCGGCTCGATTGCCCTGCGCCCGACGCCTCTCGATTGAAGGCCTTCGCCCAGGAGATTCGTGATTGTCTTCAGACCGCGGCCGAGGCTAAGGCCAAGCAGCCGCTGGAGCCCTTGGACACTGGCATTCTCAAGCGGGCCATCGACGCTCGCGGCGCCATCATGCAGGCGCTCGATGAGTACAACGCCATGATCGAGGCCGCAAACACGAAGATTGCCGAATTCAAGAAGGGCCTGCAGGCCGAGAACAAGACGCAGCTGGAGGCAAGCCTAGCTCGAGTGCGAGCGCAAAAGGCCCGTCACGGACCAGAGGTAGTCGCAATCGCCGACGAGCGCACGCAAGCCGAGGATGATCGGGACAAACAGGAGAAGGCCAAGGCGAAGGCGCGCGAGGAGCTGGACGGGCTAATGTCGTTGTTGCTGGCGGAGTACGAGGGCGACATCAACAAGTGGCTGACGCACTTGCGCACGCCCTTCAAGGTCAGCAAGATGAGCTACAGCTACGTGGGCGGGCCCACCCCGCGCACGGAGTACGGAGTGCTGGTGCGCGAGAAGCATGTGCCCGCGGGCAAGGCCGCGGCGAATGCTCCATCCTTCAGCACCGTCCTCTCTGACGGTGACAAGCGAAGTCTGGCGCTGGCGTTCTTTCTCGCGAAGGCCCTGCACGACAAGAGTTGCGCTGCCAACATGGTGGTGCTAGACGATGTCTTCGCTTCGCTCGACAGCAACCGCCGCTCCCAGACCATCGCGGCCCTCTGCGAAGTGGCCAAGAAGTGCGCACAGGTCATCGTTCTGGCGCACGATGCGTACTTCCTCTACGAGCTTCAAAAGATCATGGCCGAGGAAGAGGTTCCCGAGGTCCTTCCGCTGCAAATTCGCCGTGTGGGTGAGTTCTCTGAGCTGGCGTCGGCGGATTTCTCGATGATGTGCGAGTCGGACTACTACAAGCGGTACCGTACGACGTGGAACTATCTGTCGGGCGCAGCACCCAATGACCTCTTGCCCGTGGCGCAGGCGCTGCGAGTTCTTGTCGAGGGTAATCTGCATCGGCGATTCCCGGGCCTCATACGGGAAGGCGTGACGATGGGTGTCATCATCGGGCTCATCGAGGGCGCGCCCGCCGGAAACCCGCTCGAGCAGCTCAAGCCGCAAGTCAAGGACCTGCGGTCCTTTAACGAGTTCGCCAGCCTGTTCCACCATGACACCCAGGGCAAGATCCCGCGTACTAGCGTGACCGACGGGGAATTGCACCCGTTTGCGAAACAGGCCATGGCATTCGTGCACCTCGGCTCAATGAGCTGATCCGAGGGATGCCTGGCAAGCTACTGGCTGATGCGGTCTCCCAAAGCTGAAGACGCTCAGCGCTGCAACAACCAGTTCGAATTCTCCGGAACAGTGCGAAACGGGGATGTCTCAAGCCGTGCTGTGGCGGCTCTGGAAAACCAAGCCATCGCGCTAGAGAGTTGTACACCTCTGTCGGCCCAATGACTTCTAGGCGGCCAACATTGTTGCATTCGCGGCTGAGGCGTGAGCGACCGCAACCGCTGCGTACTTGCCGCTGCCTTTCGAAGGCAAGTCGAGACTGGGCGCGGCCATTCGCCGTCGGCGCGCTCAGCGTCAGCGGTCCCGGTCACCGGCCACTTGAAAGCGCGCGCTGCGTACGCCCGTTGTGCCCGCGTCACCGGTCACTCGACCGTTGCAGCCGACGGAAGACTCGCGAATGGCTCCGCGCGCCCGCACTGGTCAGCGGCCCCCGACCCTGAAGCTGCCCCACGTTGCCGCCGACTGCGGTCATTCGCCAGGGTCGCGTTGGAGGAGAGGTGCTCCACCAAACCCAACGATGGGTCGCGCTCAACCCGCGTCGAAGGCACCAGGCCGCCCGCCCTTCCATCAGAGCTGCATGGGGCCTCCGGAAGAGCAGAGTGACAGCCCTACTCTTCGTCCTCTTCGCTGTCACGCATGCCGAGGTTCGACTCCTGCTCTTCGGCATACGAGCGGCACCCTTCAATGAAAGATTCGGAGTTCCCGTCGCAGTCTTCAGCGTCCGTGATGCCGTGGTCTTCGGCCCAGTCGTACCCAGCCTCATGCCCAGAACAGTCGACGGTGCAGCGATAGCCGTTGAACACAGGCGCTCTTGCCTGACTCGGTAGTGGGGCTGCCTCCCACCGCGGTGCAGCAACCGTTGGCGGCTGGACTGACGTCAACGGGTGCGCCGCGGAGTCGGGTAGCACGAGGCGTTGTCCGGGTGGCTGGTCTTGCGGACGGCTCAGGGTCACATGTTGCCTCCCAGCTGATATCAGCAGGGCAACCGCCGCAATCGATCCAACCACCACCAACCAGTCAGCTCTCATGAGGATCTCGTGTAACGCAGACTTGGCCACGGCCTGTGCCCCCAGTCCATACAGTAAACGGATTCGCTGGCCAAAACCCGACATGCAGCAGCCACGAGATATTCCCTAACGCTCGATGTGCGCAGAGAAGCGCATAGTGCTGGTGGTAGCTGCTGCCTTTCGTCGGCTGCCGAGTGCTGCAAGGAGGACTCTATGCGTGCGCTCGTTCTTACCGCTCTTGTTGCCATCACGTCGCTGGCCTCTTCAGCGTCGACGTTGGATGACCTTCCAAAGCCTTGCGGTCGATTAGCGGTCATTTCGCTGACCGAGCAGGAGGAAGACGAGGTCGCTCATGGCGGCGGACTGAACGCCTGCGGCTGCCACTTCAACCGCAGGACCGGCGAGTGCCATTGCCACCAGGCGCGAGGGTGTGGCTGCGAATGCCAGCCGGCGAGCTGCCAGTAGTCGTCCCAGCGCCGCTCACGTTGCCGGAAAACCCGGGCGCGGGCTCGCTCCGAGACTGTGAGGCAGGAACACTATTGGTCGCGACTGACCGCTGTCGTGTAGGCCGGCTAATGCAATTCCTTGCTCGCTTGCCGGTGTCTTTGCGCGAGCGTCAGTTTCTCCCGTGCCGACGACCGGTCAGCACATTGCGGATTCCATCGTCGAGCGAGATCAACTCGCCGGGGAGGAAGCCGTGGCAATGAAGCCCAAGGCCCTGGGTTTGTCCATCTATCTGATCAAGAACAAGGACCTTAAGGATCAGGAGCTGCTGAAGACCGATAAGGCAGACCCGCCCATCGGACTGAACATCGGCGAAGGCACGGCCTGGCTCTACGTCAAGACCGAGGTGCCGCGGCCGCAGCCGTCATGGACTCAGCTGTTTACGGCGCTCCCTGAGGTGCCTGACGATGCCTTCGGCCGCCCCAACAGCATCGGCGCCGTGCTCGTCTTGCGTTCTGCGGACGCAACCTTCCTCTTGTCGTTCGGCATGGGGCAACACCTGATCCAACAGGACGCGGTTGAGCGTGATTTCGGGCTCCGCGTCACGCTGAACTCTGTGGATTCCAACGAGCTTCGGGCGCTGGACAAGGCGACGTACACCCATAACCCGCTGGTTTCTAGGAATCAGAGCTCCCGTGGAGTGGATATCTTCGATCTGGAGGTCGACGGTGAATCCGAGATGCTGTACGCCATCACGGGTCGCTCCACCGACCCAAAGCTCGGACCGCGAGTAACGGGACGGGACGCGCTGACGATCTGGCTGTCGGTGCAGGCCGATGAGCTGCCCGCGCTGCTGCGCCACATCCACGCCCGCTATCAGGCGCCTTTGCCCGCCGTGTTCGATTGGGTCGACAACGTTGTTCGGGTGCGCGACCCGATACTGATCGAAGTGCTTGACGTGCTGCTCGATGAGATGCTCCTCCAGCCCAACCCCGCAACCATCTGGCTGGGAGACCCGGAAATCGTCGACTGGGAGGCTCTGGCGGGCTATCAGTTCGACTTGCGTCATAGGACGGCCATGCATCCGGCCCTTGAGCTCGGTGACCTGCATGCCTATCTGATTGGCGCCGGCGAGTCTCTGTGTGTCGCAAGCCTACGCCGGCATTGGATCCACCTGGTCGACGCCAACCACCAGTCGCTCAAGATGTGGCAGTCCTACCGCTGCCTCAATGCGGAGATCGCGGACAACGGCGCCCACTATGTTCTTCGCAACGGCAATTGGCTTCGGGTGAAACCTTCGTTCGTTGCCCACGTAGACGAATCTCTGCGCACGCTGGCAGTGCTCGATTTCGGACTGCCGGAGTATCAGCACGCGAAAGAGGGTGACTACAACGCCGAGGTGGCCGCAACTGACGCGACCTACTACAACATGGACGCGAACAACATCCGACTCGGCGGCTCCTACGACAAGATCGAGTTTTGTGACCTTCTAAAGGACCACCGCACGCTGATCCACGTAAAGTTCTATCGCAGTTCCAGCACGTTGAGCCACCTGTTTGCGCAGGGCCACGTCTCTGCGGAGACGTTCGTGAAAGACGAGGTATTCCGCGAGCGCCTGAACACGAAGCTACCGGCGGCAAGCCGTCTCGCCGACCCGTTGGCCCGACCGAACGCGGCGGACTACAGCGTCATCTATGCGATCGCGACCAATAAGACTTTGCCGAGCGAACTGCCCTTCTTCTCCAAGGTCACGCTCAAGAACGCTATGCGGACGCTGCGGGCTCTCAACTACGAGGTGGCCATGACCCGGATCCCCGTGAACGCGACTTGGCTCAAGACCTCGAAACATCGAAAAAGCCACCCGTGACGCTCAGCGTCTGAGCCGCACGCGTGGCTCGCTGCGCTGGCCGGGGCATGCCCGCGCGGGTGGGTGGCCCATGGTGGTAGTCCTCGAACAGCGCCACGGCCGCGTCGGTGGCGCGCAGCCACAGCGTCTTGCCCACCAGCGCGAACGGCGCCGAGTACAGCACCCGCTCGAGCTGCACATGGCAGTCGCGGTGCACGCTCACCCGGTGCCACACGCCCAGGTCCGGCGCCTGGGACGGCAGCGCCTGCAGCAGCGGCGCCTCCAGCGCAAACAGCGCCAGCGGCGTGCGCCGCGTGGTGCCGTGGCAGCGCACGCCGGCCTCCTCCAGTACCCAGGCCCGCGCTTGGGCGTTGAGGTCGGCCAGGTCGCGGAAGGCCCGCAGCGGCAGGAAGTTGCCCTTGAGGTACTTCACGCCCGACTCGACGATGCCCTTCTTCTGCGGGTCGTGCGGCGGGCACGGGTCGATCTTGAAGCCGATTGCCGAGGGC
>NZ_JBFUGE010000213.1:0-10251 GCF_056403075.1 Ideonella sp. P3_A4
TTGCCCATCACGTCATAGGCGTCGGCGTAGCGGGGTTCATCGTTGAGCAGGCTTTCCAGTGTGCGTCGCGCCAGCTGGACGCCGCCGGCCTGGTATTGCGAGCGTGCAAAACCCAGTCGTGCCCAGGGTACGGCGCGGGCCGACATGATGGTTTCGAACAGCGCCTGGGCCGATTGCGGACGGCCAGCGCGGATCCACAGGTCGGCGCCGATGCGCGCAGCGTTGAGCCAGTTCGGGCCACGCGTGTCGCAACGGTGCTGGCACAGCTCGGCCGCCTCGACGAAGGCACCCTTGTCGACGCGGCCGATGATGTCGGCCAGTGTCGCCTTGCGCTGGAACGCCTGCAGCACCCGGTCGCGCAGTGCCTGCCCRGTATGCGGCTTGATGAGGTAAGCGTCGAGGGCGGCCTCCGCGGCCTCGGCCACACGGGCGTAGCCGGCTTCGCCGGAGATCATCACCACCACCGTCGACAGCGGCAGCAACTGCGCCAGGCGCAGGTCGTCCATCAGGTCCTGGCCCGTCATCGGCTGGTTTTCGAAGGCGTATTCGCAGATGACGATGTCGAAGCGCTGGTGCTCGATCAGCCGGCGCGCATCCTGGGCGCGGCTGGTCTGGACCACCGTGCCGAAGCCGAGTTCGCGCATCATGGCTGTCAGCATCGTGCGCGAGGCCGGGTTGGCATCGATCACCAGTGCCTGGCGCCGCGCCATCTCAGCCCAACTGGTGCCGAAGGACTCGGCGCTCACCATGGCCGTGGTCCTCCGGCCTGAAGCTCGATCGGCACGACGGATCCATGGGGTGCACTGCAGACCGCGTGCAGCCACTGCCGCGCGGTGCGGCGCATGGTCTCGTAGGCGGCCTCGGTGCTGCGGACCTGACCGCGGCGCGGCCGTGTGCACACCACCATGTAGCCGGCGGGGTCGGGCGCGTCGCTGATCGGGGCCACCGTGGCATGGAGCCAGTAGCGCTCACCGCTCTTGCGCCGGCTTCTCACCACCGATGACCAGGAGGCACCCGCTTCGAGCGTGGCCCACAGGTCGCGCAACACCTCGGCCGGCATCTCCCGCCGATTGAAGAGCACCTGGGGCCGGCCGATCAACTCGTCGTGCGTGTAGCCGCTGGCTTGGGCGAAGGCCGCGTTGCAGTAGCTGATGCGCTCGCCCGGCGTGATGGTCAAGACCAGCACTTCGCCTCGGGCGATGGCGTAGTCGCCATCCGGCCCGGACGGCATCGAAAGGTCGTCGTGATTCACCGTGTTGTGCTCCCTGACCGGGCTTGTGGCGCCCTGGCCTGGATGTCGGCAACACACGGCAGGCACAAAACTCCCCGCCTGTGGGGACATCTCGACGCGTGGCGTGGGGCGTTCCAGTACCCCGCCCGGGAACCGTTTTCAGGCCAACGATCACGTTAGGACTGGTGCAGCGCGCGCCCCACTTCGGCCATGAAGCGGTCCCGGTCGAGCATCTGCTTGCCGATCACCTGCTGCACGCGGCCACTCAGGCGTTCGCGGTCCTGGTGGGTGATGGTCTTGGCGGTCATCACCAGGATGGGTACCGAGGCCATGGCTGGCTGGCTGCGCACGCGGTCCAGCACCTCGAAGCCGCTGAGGCCCGGCATCATCAGGTCGAGAATGATCAGGTCGGGGTGGCTGTCCATCGCGACACTGATGGCCTGTTCGCCGTCGTATGCGCGCAGCACCTCGCAGTCGGCGCCGGCCAGGCTGGACGCCACCAGGTCGACGGCCAAGGGGTTGTCGTCGACGACCAGGACCTTGCGCGATTGCCCCGGCTGCCGGGTCAGGCCCAGGGACTCGACAGCGTCCAGCAGCTGTTGCCGCCCGACAGGCTTCTCGAGCACCTTGGAGGCACCGAGCGCGACACCGCGCTGACGGTCGGCCACCATCGAGACGATGACCACCGGCACACCGGCCAGGGCCTCGTCCTTCTTGAGTTGCTCCAGCACATCCCACCCGCTGGTGCCGGGCATCAGGATGTCGAGCGTGATCAGATCGGGCTTGGGCCCCACGGACTGGTGGATGAGGCTGCTGTCGGTGACGACACGGACTCGGAAGCCGGCGCTTTCGAGGTGCAGCCGCAACAGCTCGGCCGCTTCCTCATCGTCTTCGATGACGAGGGCATGGCGGGTGCTCGGCGCTCCCGGCGAAGTCGGCGTTGCCTGCCGGACCGGCGTCGGCGGCGCAGCGCCGTCGCCGTCGTGCCAGGGCAGCCAGACGCCGAACTGCGTGCCGTGCCCTGGTGCGCTGGCCACGCCCACCGTGCCGCCATGCAGCGCCGCGAAGCGGCTGACCAGCGCCAGGCCCAGGCCGGTGCCCATGTGGTGGGCCTGGTCGGCCGAGGGAACCTGCTGGAAGGCTTCGAACAAGCGCGGCAGGTCTTCGCTGTGCATGCCGGCGCCGCTGTCGATGATCAGGATCTCAAGCAGCGGGGCGTCGCCGGCGTCTTCGGGCATGGGCAACACGCGCGCCGCGGTACCGGCCGGGGCGGCTTGCCACGGTGCATTCGCTGGCGCCACGCGCACGCAGACCCGGATCTCGCCGCCGTCGGGCGTGAACTTGACCGCGTTGGACAGCAGGTTGTAGACGATCTGGCGCAGCTTTCTCGCGTCCACCATCAGCCGGCCCTGCGGCGGCATGGCGCCAAAGTGCAGCCGGATGCCGCGCCGCTCGACCGCTTCGTCGAACAAGGCCAGGCACTCGCGCAGGAAGCCATTGGGCTCGACCGGATCCAGTTCGAGGCTCATCTTGCCCGCCTCGACCTTGGACAAGTCGAGGATGTCGTTGATCAGCGACAGCAGGTGGTGGCCGCTGTCGAAGATCAGGGTGGCAAAGCGCTTCTGCTTGTCCAGCAAGCGCCCGGCACGCTCGTCCTTGAGCAGCTCAGAGAAGCCGATGACGCCATTCAAGGGCGTGCGCAACTCATGCGCCATGTTGGCCAGGAACTCCGACTTGAAGCGGCTGGCTTTTTCCAGCTGCTGGTTCGAGTCGTCCAGCTTGGCGTTGAGCCGCTGCAGGTCGGCCGTCTTCTGCTGCTCGCGCGAATGGGCTTCGACCAGCCCGGCGTAGAGCAGGCCGTTTTCCAGCATCAGCACCAGCAGCACGAAGTTCGCAGCCAGCAGCCCGTAGACGCGACCGGCGTAGAAGCCCAGATCGAACCGGCCGGCGTTGAAGACTGCCGACAGGCCGATGTCGAACAGCCAGACGCACATCACGACCATCAGCCACAGGTCGAGCACCGTGCGCGGCTTGCGGCGCCACAGCGCCACCAGCGCCACGGCGCTGAGCAGCCAGATGCCGCCCACGACGAAGATCATCGCGGGGGTGTAGTGGTTGCCCTGCATGATGCCGGGCAGCACCTCGCGGCCCGCGGTGACCATCAAGCCACAGCCGGCGGTCAGCAGCAGCACGAGCGCAACGCAGCCGAGCACGGCGTTGGCGACCCGACCGCGCCATAACGCCGTCTCGGGTGGGCGCCGCAGCTGCACGACATAGCCCAGTACTGCCAGTGGGAAGCCGGCGTGCCAGAACATGTACAGCCAGGCCGTGGTCTGCGGCCCCGCGCCGAGCAGGCCGCCGGGTGCGAACAGGCCGGGAAACGTCATCGCATGGACCACCGCGATGCAGGCGGTGAACAGATAGCCGCTGGCCAGCACCAGCAGCGCGCGCGAGCGCAGGATCGCGAACTGCCCGAACAGCAGGGCGGCCGTGATCAGGTCGCTGATGACGAGCGCCGATTCGTAGACGGGAATGAAGGCCCACACCGGCGCCAGCGGCTGCTTGGCGAACGGCACCATCAAGACGAAGAGCGCCACCGACGCACCCGCCACGGCCAGTGCCAAGCGACTCTGGCGGCGTGGCGCAGTCAGGGTCGAGAGAAACACCGGCCTGTCATCGACAAGCCCAGACATCAAGCCTCCCGTTGGCCGCTTGCTCCGTACTCTGGAAGCGGCCTCGGCTGTTGATTGAGCCGGATCTGTGCCCGGTCGGTACGGGATGTTGGAGCCAAGGGGAGGTGGCGTCAACCCTGGCGGGACCCGCTATCAGAGATGAGCGGGGTGTGGGGTATCAGAGATGAGCGCGGTGTGTCGTCGTTCACGCTGACAGCGCAACTTCCGCCGATTCCTACTTGAAGCGTCCAGACATCCCCACAGACAGGCCCCCGGGCTCCCGACAGCGCCAACGCGGCCACGTCCATAAAGTTCGTCCCATCACGGAGCACCCCCATGGCCAAGTCAAACAACAAGGCAGTACGCAATCATCGGTTGATCGCAGCCGCCGTGCTGTTTGTCGGCGTGTTGTTGTCGCTGGCGATCAGCCGATCGGCACACGACGAAATCCGCAGCAACGCTGAGCTTCGCTTCGACGCCGCGGCGACCAGTGCCGGCGACGAGGTCGAGCGGCGGTTCGCTGCCTATGTCGAAGTGCTGTCCGGGTTGCGGGCGTTGTTCCACACTGGCAACGTTTCGCGAGAGGCCTTTCGCCGCTACGCCGAGTCACTGGACCTGAAGCGTACGTTCCCCGGGTTCCAGGTCCTGAACTACGCCCCGTTGGTGCCGGCGTCGGACAAGGAGGCGTTCGAGGCTGCACTGCAGAACGACCTGGGCGGCGGGCGAGTCACCATCAAGCCCCCGGGCCCGCGCGATGCCTTCCATCCGATCTCGCTGATCGAGMCGATGGCCGGCAACGAGTCCTTTCTCGGCAAGGACATTGCGGTCAATCCGGACGTGCGCGGGGCGCTGGACAGCGCCCGCGATTCGGGGCGCCTGAGCGCGTCGGGCAAGCTGATTCAGATCCAGGGCCAGACCGGCTTGGCGATGCGCCTTCCGGTGTACCGGCCCGGCATGCCGACGGACACCGCCGAGCAACGCCGGGAGGCCTACCTGGGCAGCGTCGGTGCGGGTTTTCTGATTGCGCGGATGTTGGAAACGCTGCCGATCCCGACGGACGGCGTGCGCCTGCGGATCTTCGACGGCGGCCGCGAATCGGCGTCAAGTGCATCGCCTGCCAAGTTCGACCTGCAGCCCGACAAACTGGTCTTCGATACCCATCGGCAGCTTGCTGGCGCCGCGGTGGGCGGCGTGGCCTCTCAGCCCGGTGCGGCGTCGGCTGGAGCCGGTGCAGCGAGCGAACCGGTGCCGAGTGCCGACAGCGGCTTCTACAACGTCGGCACGTTTGCATTGGGCGGCAGGGTCTGGCTGATCGAGGCCTCGGTGCCGTTCGAACAGAGTGTCGGCCCGCTGGAACGCATGCTGCCCATCATCATCTTGCTGGGCGGCTGCATCATCAGCGCCTTGCTGGCCAGCGTGCTGCTCAGCCTGATGGGCGGCAAGCGGCGGGCATTGACCCTGGCCTTCGACATGACTCACAGCCTGCGCAGCAGCGAGCAGCGCCTGGCCGAGGCGCAGTCGCTGGCCAAGCTGGGTAACTGGATGCTCGACGTGTCCAGCGGCGACATCGAGTGCTCTGACGAGGCGGGGCGCATCTACGGCCTTGACATCAGTTCGGCGCCGCTGACGCTGCCGCGGATGCTGGCGTTGGTGCCGGATTCGCAGCGCTCGGCCCTGAGCGAAGCGGTGTGGCAGGCCGAGCACGGCGACGAGCGGGTGGAAATCGAACACGCCGTGCGCACGCCGGACGGCAGCGACCGCTGGGTCCACGTCAATCTGCGGCGATCGACCGAGGGCGCTGCCATTGCGGTGCGCGCGACGGTGCGAGACGAGACAGCGCRMAAGAAGGCCGCGTTGCGTCTGGAACTGGCGCACGACATCGGGCAGAAGCTTGCGATGGAGTCGGATCCCGAGAGCGCCGTCGCCTACATCCTGTCGTCCATCGGGACGCGCCTGCAATGGAATGCCGCGGTCTGCTGGCTGCGCGAGGCCGATGGCCAGATGCGCTGCCTGCATGCCTGGGCACAGGGTGGTGCACCTGAATTGAGCGACTTCACGGCTGTCATGCTGCGCCGCCGCGGCGGCCCGACGGGCAGCCATGTCGCATCGGCGTCGGCCACCGGCAACCCGACCTGGCGCAGCATTCCTCTGGCGGGTGCCGACAGCGAAGAAGACCAATTGGCCGAGCGTTGCGGCCTGCAGGCTGCGGTGCTGATCCCCGTGAGTGCCGGGCCCCAGTGGGCTGCGCTGGAGTTCTTCAGCCAGGCCCCGATCAGTGTGGACCGCGAAATCGAAGGCTTCATGCGGTCCATCGCCAGCCAATTGGCGCAGTACCTGCAACGCAAGCAGGCGGAGCAGGCGCTGCGCCATGTGGCGCATCACGACGCGCTGACGGGGCTGGCCAACCGGCCGCTGCTGCACGACAGGCTGGTGCACGCCACGCAGCGTGCAGCGCGTCTGCAAAAGCGCGTGGCCGTGCTCTTCATGGACCTGGACCGGTTCAAGTACGTCAACGACAGCCTGGGCCACAGCGCCGGCGACATGCTGCTGCGCGCTTGTGCAGACCGCCTGCGCGACAGCGTGCGAGAGAGCGACACCGTGGCCCGCTTCGGCGGTGACGAATTCGTGGTCATCCTCGAGGGCTTGAACAGCGCCGCCGACGTGGTGCCGCCGCTGACCAAGATCCTGGCCCGGTTCAACGCGCCGTTCGAGATCAACGGCCGCGAGCTGACCACCACCGCGAGCATCGGCGTCAGCATGTACCCGGACGATGGGCAAGACGTCGAGACCTTGTTGATGCACGCCGACGCGGCGATGTACCGCGCGAAAGAGAAGGGCGCGGGCACCTACGAATTCCATTCGGCGCAAGGCAGTTCGCAAGGGCAGCAGCGCCTGCTGCTCGAAAGCAGCCTGCACCGCGCGCTGGAACGCGAAGAACTGTTCCTGGTCTACCAGCCGAAGCTGGAGCTGGCGACCGGCCGCATCACCGGGGTCGAGGCGCTGATGCGCTGGCAGCACCCGACGCTGGGCCTGGTCTCGCCGGTGCAGTTCATCCCTATCGCCGAAGACACCGGCCTGATCGAGAGCATGGGCCAGTGGGCACTCGAGGTGGCCTGCCGTGATGCGCTGCGGTGGCAGAACGAGGGCCATCCGGTGCAGGTGAGCGTGAACCTGTCGTCGCGCCAGCTGAACCGGCCGCGGCTGGTCGAAGAGGTGGCGCAGATCCTCGCGCAGTCGGGGCTGGAGCCGGCCATGCTCGAGCTGGAAATCACCGAAAGCGGCGTGATGCGCAACCCGACCCGGGCCGCGGCGCAACTGCGCGAGCTGCGCGACCTCGGCGTGTCGCTGGCCATCGACGATTTCGGCACCGGCTACTCGTCGCTGTCGTACCTGCAGCGCTTCCCGCTCGGGACGCTGAAGATCGACCGCTCCTTCATCAAGGACCTGCCCGGCGACGAAGACGCGGCCGCGCTGACCGCCGGGATCATCGGCCTGGCCCAGCGCCTGCGCATGAAGGTGGTGGCCGAAGGCGTGGAGACGCTGGAGCAACTCGGCTTCCTGCGCACCAACCACTGCGACCAGATTCAGGGCTACTACCTGAGCAAACCCATCACCGCGGGCGAGATGAGCCGATTCCTGGCCCGCGACGTACGAAATCTCGTGAGCCCCGTGGCCGCGGCCTGAGCCGCGCACGGGCCCGCGTGGGCGCCAGCGGCCGTTGGCTGCTGGCAATTCTCTGACCCTCGGGAGTTGAACCGATGCATTTGCAAACTGAAGACCGCAGCCTGGCGCAGGTGATGAACCGCATTGCCGCCCTGGACCTGGCGCCCATCAAGTTCAAGATCAGCAGCAAGGAAGACGGCTACGGCTGGACCGCTGAACATGTCGAAGAAGTCGAGCTGGGCTACAAGCGCTTTCTGGCGCTGCTGGCCATGCACCCGGGCCAACAACTGGCACCGACGCGCGACATCGACAAGTTCTGGCACGCCCACATCCTCGATACGCGCAAGTACGCGGTCGACTGTGAGCTGATCTTTGGTGGCTTCCTGCACCACAACCCCTACCTGGGCATGCTCGGCGATGAAGATCGTCTGGACCAGGCGGCCCAGGCTCTGCACAGCTTGTTCGAGAGCGATTTCGGCGAAGAAGTGCCGCGCAACGCGATGCCCATCGAAGGCCCGGCCGACCCGGCCTGGTGCGGCGGCGAGACCACGGCCGACAAGGCAGCGGCCTGGTGTGGCGGTGAGACGCAAACGAAAAACGCAGCGGCTTGGTGCGGCGGCGAGGCCCCTGCAAATAAGGCGGCGGCCTGGTGTGGCGGCGAATCGCCGGCAAAGAAGTCGGCGGCCTGGTGCGGTGGCGAAGCGCCGGTGAACAGGGCGGCGGCCTGGTGCGGCGGCGAGGCTCCGGCGAACAAGGCGGCGGCCTGGTGTGGCGGCGAAGCGCCGGCAAAGAAATCGGCTGCCTGGTGCGGCGGCGAAGCGCCCGTGAACAAGGCAGCGGCTTGGTGCGGCGGCGAGGCACCGGTGAACAACAAGGCAACGGCCTGGTGTGGTGGGGAAGCGCCGGCGAAAAAGTCGGCCGCATGGTGTGGTGGCGAGGCGCCTGTGAACAAGGCGGCCGCTGCTTGGTGTGGCGGTGAAGCGCCGGTCAAACTGACCGCAGTCTGGCGTGGCGCTGAAGCGTCTGCGATCAAGGCCGCGGCCTGGTGCGGCGGTGAAGCACCGGTGATGGAGAAGGCGATGGCCACCGCCTGGTGCGGCGGCGAGGCGCCGACCCACTGAAGAGACAGGCGGCCGCTGTGAAGCGGCTGCAAAAGACAGGCGGCCGCTGTGACGCGGCCGCGTGTGAACCAGGGAGGGGATGACGGACCACCGTCACCCGGCCGGCGGCTACTTGGCCGTCGGCATCACAAACTCGGCACCCTTTCCGATGCTGGCCGGCCAGCGCTGCATCACGCTCTTTTGCTTGGTGTAGAAGCGCACGCCCTCTTCGCCATAGGCGTGCATGTCGCCGAACAGGCTTTTCTTCCAGCCACCAAAGCCATGCCAGGCCATTGGCACGGGAATGGGCACGTTGATACCGACCATGCCGACCTGCACGCGGCGGCTGAACTCGCGCGCCACGTTGCCGTCGCTGGTGAAGCAGGCCACACCGTTGCCGAACTCATGCTCGTTGACCAGCTTCAGTGCGGCGGCGAAGTCGGGCACGCGCACGCAGGCCAGCACCGGGCCGAAGATCTCTTCCTTGTAGATGCGCATCTCGGGCGTCACGTGGTCGAACAGCGTGCCGCCGGTGAAGAAGCCGTCTTCAAGGCCGGGCACCTTGTGGCCACGGCCGTCGACGACCAGCTTCGCGCCTTCCTCCACACCGATGCCGATGTAGCCCTCGATGCGCTGCCTGGCTTCGCGCGTGACGATCGGGCCCATCTCGGCGTCGAGCTCCATGCCGTTCTTGATCTTCAGCGCCTTCGCGCGCTCAGCCACCTTGGGCACGATCTTGTCGGCCACATCACCGACCAGCACCGCGACCGAGATCGCCATGCAGCGCTCGCCGGCCGAGCCGTAGGCCGCGCCAATCAACGCGTCGACCGCCTGGTCCACGTCCGCATCGGGCATCACCACCATGTGGTTCTTCGCGCCGCCCAGGGCCTGCACACGCTTGCCGTGCTTGGCGCCAGTCTCGTAGATGTACTGCGCGATCGGTGTCGAGCCGACGAAGCTGACGGCCTTCACGTCGGGGTGGGTCAGCAGCGTGTCGACCGCCAGCTTGTCGCCTTGCACGACGTTGAACACGCCGTCGGGCAGGCCGGCCTGCTTCAGCAACTCGGCCATGAACAGGCTCGGTGACGGGTCGCGCTCGCTGGGCTTGAGGATGAAGGTGTTGCCGGTGGCCAGCGCCATCGGGAACATCCACATCGGGACCATGCACGGGAAGTTGAACGGCGTGATGCCGGCCACCACGCCCAGCGGCTGGCGCAGCACCCAGTTGTCGATGCCGGTGCCGACCTGGTCGGTGAAGTCGGTCTTCAGCAGCTGCGGCGCGCCGCAGGCGAACTCGACGATTTCGATGCCGCGCGTGACTTCGCCTTGCGCGTCGGTGAAGACCTTGCCGTGCTCGGCGGTGATCATCGCGGCCAGCGTGTCCTTGTGCTGGTTCAGCAGGCCGAGGAAGTTGTTCAGGATGCGCGCACGGCGCAGCGGCGGCGTGTCGGCCCAGGCCGGGAAGGCGGCTTGGGCGGCAGCGACCGCCGCGTTGACCTCGTCTGCGCTGGCCAGTGCGACCTGGCGAGCCACTTTGCCAGTGGCCGGGTTGTAGACGGCCTGCGTGCGGCCGCTGGTGCTGGGC